>DHVO01000158.1 GCA_002412705.1 Bacteroidales bacterium UBA5206
TCAAAAGCATCTACCGATATTACAGCCGACCTATGGATGAAGTTTATCTCCATTTGCGTAAGCGGGCTTCTTGCCGTATCCAAAACCAACTATGGCGAGCTAACCACAACCCCAGAGACAAGAGAACTAATGATTGAGCTCCTCACGGAGGTTTACAACCTATCGCAAAAAATGGAGGTCAATATCCCAGAGAGCTTCTTGGGTAAAACCATTGCCTTTATTGACAGCTACCCACCAGAGTCCACCTCATCGCTAACGCGTGATGTGTGGGAGGGCAAACCATCTGAAATTGAGTATCAGAACGGAACGGTAGTTAAACTTGGGCAAAAGCATGGTGTTCCCACTCCCGTTAACCGTTTTGTGTACAACTGCATTTTACCTATGGAAAAACGGGCTAGGGACATCAAGTAGATTTAAATGCAACGCCACTTACCCTAATTCCAAACCTAATAACAGAAAGTAATGAAACTTCGTACCCCCATTGTATTATCACTTCTTGCTTGCTTCGCTTTAACATCGGTAGCACAGGATTACGCTAAGTACATGAATCTGATTGATTCTGCTAACATGCGAACCACTCTAACCCGCCTTGCATCCGATGAATTCCTTGGGCGTAAAACGGATAACGAAGGGATAAAACTTGCCGAATCATATCTAATAGAACAGCTAAAGTCATATAAGATTGCATCGCCATTTGGATCTACCTATAAGCAGGATATAGAGGCCCACCAAAAATTAAGTGCTCCCAAAAAGTATTTCAATCTTGGAGGCTACAACTACTCCAATTTTTACAGCTATCAGAACTCGGCTACACAGGACTCCGTTATCTCTGCCGATGAGATAGTTTTTGCGGGCTATGGCGTGTATCATTCCTCCCTTAACGATTTTGCCAAGGTTGATATCAACAATAAAATTGTTATGCTACTTAGCGGCAATGGCCCTACTAGTAAGTACGGAGTGCAAAAGCACAATGCATCAAGAAAATCATACGATGAATACTTTGCCACACAAAAACCCAAGGCTGTTATAACCGTTGAGTATGGGTTTGACACCTACGGTAACTACAACTCAAAAGACGTTGAGTACTACTCCAGCAGCAAACAAACCTCGTACCCATCCATAAGGGTTAACGAGATACTTGCCAATAGGATACTTGAGCCATCGGGGAAAAGCATTAAGCAGATTCTTTACGAAAGCGAGCAAAGCGACTCATCTCTAGCCTTTAGCTTATCCAACAAAGTAACCTTTAACGGCAACTACCAGTACCAAAACGCCAACCTAAACAACCTTATTGCAGTGGTTGAGGGAAGCGATTTAAAAAGTGAGTATGTTGTGGTTACCGCGCATTACGACCATGTTGGCACCAACTACAGAAAAGAGGTTCTTAATGGCGCCGATGATAATGCATCGGGAGTATCGGCGCTACTTGAGATGGCGCGTGTACTTAGCATTGCAAAGAAAGAGGGCAAGGGACCTAGGCGGTCGGTTCTATTCATACTGCTCACCGCCGAGGAGGATGGGCTAAAGGGTGCCGAATACTACGTAAACAACCCTGTTGCACCACTAAAGAAGACTGTTATTTGTCTAAACATGGATATGGTTGGGCGCATTAAACCCGAACCAACCGAAGAGGAACTTCAAAAGGGATACATACATGCAATTACAGGAACTTATAGCGCAAACGATTCCCTATCCAATGCAATTGACAGCATTAACAGCAAAACTATTGGCCTAACAATATCAAAAAAGTACAGCAGCTACTTTCGCCAATCAGATCAGTATGAGTTTGCGAGCAAGGATGTGCCTGCAGTGATGTTTACCAGCGGTGAGCATCCCGATTACCACCGCACTACCGATGATGTTGAGAAGATTAATTTTCCTGCGCTACGACAACGGGCACAGCTTATTTTTGCTACCCTTTGGGAATTTGCAAACACAAGTAAACCCTTTATTTCTGCAAAGAAGGAGTAGATGGGAGTACAAAACAGTAAAAAAGCTCGTTCACTACTTGAACGAGCTTTTTTTATTGCTCCATTGGACCAACAATATAGTCGGGATAAATATTCTGCATCGCCCTAAAAACGTTGATTCGAGCATCTTTATTAAGATTCTGCATTTGGGATATTAACAGCTTAACGCTATCCCTATCGGATTGGTTGTAGTAGGAGCACACCTTCTTCTCGCGGGTATAGCCCTTTGCCGTGGTGTACTCCATAATTAAATCCTCAGGAGTAAGAATTAGGGGGCGAATCATATACATATCGCCGCCAAACATGCTCAGGCTAGGTGGTATGGCACTTATTGATGCATGGTGCACCATATTCATGAGTAGCGTTGCAATTGCATCATCCCTATGATGCCCAAGTGCTAACTTATTAAATCCCAGCTTGTGCCTCAAGTCAAATAGCGCCGTACGGCGCTTCCAGCTACAAATAAAACAGGCTGGCTTTTTCTGCTCGGCCGAATACTCAACCGTTATATCCTCATAGTACAAGGGCACTCCCCGCGATTGGCAAAAATCATCAAGAAAAGCACGGTCAACCTCATAATCCATATCAGTAGCTACAACATGGCAGGCCATGAGCTCATACTTTACTGGGAGCGATTTTTGCAAGCGGTAAAGCAAATCGAGAAGCGCTAAGCTATCCTTCCCACCACTAAGTCCTACCATTATTTTATCTCCAGCCTCAACCATCTTATACCCATAGATGGCTTTCTTCATAAGCGACAGCAGCTTATTCTCCAACGATTGTAACTTCATCCCTCTTTACTAAACAAAATTTTGGAGGGCAAAGATAGTAAAAGGAAGAGGAGGAAGTGGAAGAAGTGGAGGAAGTAGAGGAATGACAGAAACAAAGAGACCCGTGACTAGTAACAGGTAACTTGTAACTCGTCACGGGTCTGTTTTGTTTACGACAAGAAGGCAAGCACAAACACCTAAATTTCTACAACCTGCCCATTAACAACTTTAAATACGTTCCATATTCTGCCAGAATGAGCAGGGCTAACCTCAAAGGTCTTTAAAAGCCTATTGTTTCCATACACCCTAACCATAGCTTTAGACCTAGAAAGCGGCGTGGCGCTAGGATTTGTTTGTAGCGTGTAGTTATCAATAAAAAAGGTGTACTCAGCATCGGAATCCAATCTATTAACGGTAATGGTCTCAGCACCATAACCATCAAGGTCGTCCCTATCCAGCTGACCTGTTCCATCGGCCAGCACGCGAGTATTGCGGTAGCTTAAATGGTAGCTACCCTTTTTCACGAAATGCGCATCTAAATCGGCAGGCTGCTCATCCCAATCAAGCACAACCCTAAACTGGCTAATATCCATTATGGGCGAAACCGAAAAGCGATTCATAAAGATGGTTTCAGCAACCACATCAACAAAAAACATAGAGGTTATATACTTATCCTTCTTGAATATGGTACGCAATTTCCCATCGGGTTGCTTTGCAAAACGGACACGTCCTGCGCTATCGGTTTTAAACTCACCAACCTTTTCAACTAGCACATAAGCATCCTGAACTGGCTTGCCCGTAATGGCATCGAAGAAACGCAAGGTGAAGTTACTGTTCTCCATCTCCTCAAAAACATCCTCCATTACATCTTTCATTTTATCATGCTGAGCAACGGAAACGTGGGCAAAACCTAGCATAGCAAAAGCAACAACAATCGCAGTCTTCAAAAGTGTGTTCATATTCGTATTTTAAGTTGATTAGTACATTATAGTTGCACATAGCCTATCCAAATGAAATTTAAATAGAGGGCACCATTAGAAAAGGTGCAACTAAATATACAAAAAAGGTGCCCAACCTAAATCGGACACCTTTTCAAAATTATATGGTAAAACGAGGACTAACCTAGAATAACCCCAACAATAGTTGCGCTAACAAGAGAGGCAAGTGTACCACCTAAAAGCGCGCGCATTCCATACTTGGATAGCAACACTCTTTTGCCAGGAGCAAGAGAGCCAATACCCCCAATTTGGATACCAATAGATGCAAAGTTAGCAAAGCCACAAAGCATATAGGTTGCCATAATAATTGACTTTTCCTGAGCAAACGCACCCAACGATTTAAGCTCTGCAAGGCTTACATAACCAATAAACTCAGTCATAATAAGCTTTTCGCCAAGCAAACGACCAACAAGGGTGATATCCTCCTTGCAAACGCCAATTAGCCACATTACAGGAGCAAAAGTGTACCCTAAAATAAATTGCAGCGACAGCGAATTATACTGTCCGCTACTTACATCAGCAATCCACCCATTAAGGTTTGTCCAATCGCCAACTTTGCCCACAATAAAGTTAAACATGGCAATAAAGGCAATAAAGGTAAGAAGCATTGCAGCAACGTTTGCAGCAAGCTTTAAACCCTCTGATGTACCGTTTGATATGGCATCAAGAATATTGCTACCAATTTTCTCCTTCGACACCTCCACATTGGTATTAATCTCCTCTGTTTGAGGTACTAAAATTTTAGAAATTACTACAGCACCAGGAGCAGCCATAATAGACGCAGCGAGTAAGTGCTTTGCAAACATTAAACGCTGAACAGGATCGTCGCCCCCTAAAAAGCTTATATAAGCAGCAAGAACACCGCCGGCAAGGGTGGCCATACCACCAGTCATAACAAGCAGTATCTCGGAGTTATTCATTTTCTCAAGGTAAGCCTTAATCATCAGCGGCGATTCTGTTTGCCCAAGGAAGATATTACCAGCAACAGAGAGACTCTCGGCACCCGATAGTTTCATAGCCTTGGTCATTAACCATGCTAGCACCCATACCACTTTTTGAATAATACCTAAATAGAATAACAAGCTGGTTAGCGCGCTAAAGAAGATAATGGTTGGCAGCACTTGGAAAGCAAACACAAATCCAAACTTGCTGGTGTCAAGGAATCCTTCGAAAAGGAAATCGGTACCAGCCTTAGAGAAGTCGAGCACCTTAACAAACATCTTCCCAACAATATCAAAGAAGTACTGAACCGGTGCAAACTGGAGTATTGCAAAGGCAAGTACTACCTGTATTAGCAATCCAATACCCACGATTTTCCACGATACTGCTTTACGGTTTGAGCTAAAGGCGTAAGCTATGGCAATTAAAACCAGCATACCCAGCAAGCCACGCATAAGCCCAACAAAGCTAAAGGAAAAGGTTTTCTTGCTAGGAACAAGTTTGGTTGAAGCGGTTTCTTGCACAGGAGCAACAGTGGTATCAGCGGTACTGGTAGATGCAACAACTGTTGTGTCAGCCACTTGAATAGAATCGGCGGGCTGACTGTTGGAAGCATATACGGCTGCTCCAACTAGGACTAGCAGTATGGCTAGTCCATAAACTACTTTCTTAATCATGTAAAACGGTTTAGTTTAAGATCGGCTATTTATTTCGTCGCGAATTCGGGATGCCTTTTCGTAGTCCTCGTTTTCAATGGCATCGTCAAGCATGGATTGAAGCTCACTCATAGACATTTGCTTCAGCAAATCGGTTTCGCGATCCTCTTTTTGGGGCTCCTTAGTATCATCGCCCTTGTCGTCATCCTCCTCGGGTTCAAACTCAAGCACAATGCCAGCCTTCTCTATAATCTCCTCGGTGGTATAAATGGGGCAGCGGAAACGTAGGGCAAGGGCAATTGCATCGGATGTGCGGGCATCAATAAAAACTTCTTTCTTACCATTATCGCAGTGCAGCTTGGAGAAGAACACTCCCTCCTCGAGTTTATAAATCTGCACATCGATAAGCTCAACGCCAAAAGACTTGGAAAAGTTAAGGAACAAATCGTGGGTAAGTGGACGTGGCGGATTAAGCCCCTCAAGCTGAATGGCAATGGACTGCGCCTCGAACCCACCTATAATAATTGGTATACGGCGCTTTCCGTTTTCCTCGCTAAGAACTAGTGCGTATGCACCTGATTGTGTCTGGCTATATGAAATTCCCAGGACGTTCAACCTCACTTTATTCATTCTTAAATGCTTTGTTTTCCAAGCTCAGGCACTGCTGAGTAATCTACAAACCTAATCGAATTTAAAAAAAAATACAAGAATGCTAGATAAAATATGAAGGTCAAAAAAATATTCGCATCTTTGCACAAGAATTTTGCAACCAAATTAAGGCTGAATACCTACTCGTTCGTCATCACATGGGTATAAGCCAAAAATGGTGGCGAAAAAAAGTGTGTAAATCTTTGGGATTCAATTTTACTTTTGTACTTTTGCAAGCCCAAAAAGTGTTGAACAACCATAACGATTTAAGATGTACGCGATTGTAGATATTGCCGGTCAGCAATTTAAGGTTCAGAAGGACCAAAAAATTTATGTTCACCGCCTAGAAGGTGAAGAGGGTTCTGAAGTGAACTTCGACAAGGTTCTTCTCCTTGACAACGAGGGAAAAGTAACCATTGGTGCCCCATCGATTGAGAATGCAAAGGTAACTGCAAAGATACTTTCGCATCTTAAGGGCGATAAGGTTATCATCTTCAAAAAGAAGAGAAGGAAAGGCTATAAGCTAAAAAGAGGCCATCGCCAATTCCTAACCCAAGTACAGATTTCTGAAATTGTAGCGTAACCGAAAAAACTTTATTGAGTCATGGCACATAAAAAAGGAGTTGGTAGCTCACGAAACGGTAGGGAATCAGAAAGCAAACGCCTTGGTGTAAAGCTTTTTGGTGGCCAAACTGCCAAAGCAGGTAACATTATTGTTCGTCAACGTGGTACCAAACACAACCCAGGTGTAAACGTAGGTATTGGTAAAGACCACACCCTATTTGCACTAGTTGATGGAACTGTTAACTTTCGTAAGAAAGCTGACGATAAATCTTATGTATCGGTAATTCCATTCGAAGGATAGTTTTATCGCAACGCATTTTTTCGTACTTTTAATCTCCTGTAATTGCTACCTTTTGGTGCTATTCAGGAGATTTATTTTTTTGAACCATCTAAGTTAAAGGCTTATGCTTACACTAAAGTTTGTACGCGATAATAAGGATGAGGTGGTTAAACGCCTTTCGGTTAAGCATTTTGACGCAAAGGAACTGGTTGAGAAGATTGTTAGGCTCGACGACCAGCGCCGCGAGATGCAGCAGCAGCTTGACAATAACCTTGCAGAGCAAAACGCTTTGGCCAAAGAGATTGGCAAACTGTTTAAAGAGGGTAACACCACCGAAGCCAACGCGGCAAAGCAAAAAACCACCGAGCTAAAGGAGCTAAGCAAGGATCTTACCGTTCAGCTTGGCGATGTTGAAAAGGAGCTTAACAACACGCTTGTTTTGCTGCCAAACCTACCCCACTCATCGGTTCCTTCTGGTGTTAGCGCAGCCGATAATCTAGAAGTTCGCTCGGGGGGCTCCATGCCAGAACTTTCGCAGGAAGCGCTCCCCCACTGGGATTTGGCCAAGAAGTACGACATTATTGACTTTGAACTTGGGGTTAAAATTACCGGAAGCGGATTCCCTGTTTACAAAGGCAAAGGAGCCAAACTACAGCGTGCTTTAATTAACTTCTTTCTAGATGAGAACACCGCTGCTGGGTATGCAGAGGTTATGCCTCCACTTATGGTGAATGAGGATAGCGCCTATGGTACAGGTCAACTTCCCGACAAGGAGGGGCAAATGTACCACGTTGGCCTTGATAACCTTTACCTAATCCCAACGGCCGAGGTTCCGGTTACCAACATTTTCCGCGATGTAATTCTACACACATCAAAACTTCCTGTTAAAATGACCGCATACACCCCTTGTTTTAGGCGCGAAGCGGGTTCGTACGGGAAGGATGTTCGTGGATTAAATCGCCTACACCAGTTTGATAAGGTTGAGATTGTTCAGGTGCAACACCCCGACAAGTCGTATGAAAGCCTTGAGGAGATGGTTTCGCACGTTGAGAACATCCTAAAGAAGCTTGAGCTGCCTTACCGCATTGTAAAACTTTGCGGTGGCGACATGAGCTTTACCTCTGCCCTAACCTACGACTTTGAGGTATTCTCGGCTGCACAGAACAAATGGCTAGAGGTTAGCTCGGTATCTAACTTTGAATCGTTCCAAGCAAACCGCCTAATGCTCCGCTTTAAGGACGAGAACGACAAAAAAGCCCAACTAGCGCATACGCTTAATGGCAGTTCACTTGCCCTACCCCGTATTCTAGCTGCGTTACTTGAGAACAATCAGGTTGCCGAAGGAATTAAAATACCTGCCGCGTTACAGCCATTCTGTGGTTTTAACCTTATTGATGTACAGTAAAGTATCGAACCAAATAGCAAAGGGAGCTCCGGTGGGGCTCCCTTTTTCTTTTTCGCCTAAGATAATGTGCGGTAAGGTAATATGGCCAACCCGTTTTTTTGCTACTATTGCATTAACCATTTCACCCTTATTGATAACCGAACATGAATAGCGTTAATAGATCCTACCTGTACGCAGGGCTAACCATACTTTTCTGGGCCACATCGGCAACCGCCTTTAAAATAGCGCTAAGACATGTCGATCATGTTCAGCTGCTATTCCTTGCATCCCTTACCTCCACCTTGGCACTACTGGTAGTTCTACTATCGCAAAAACGACTAAAGGAGGCTTTAACAATAACCAAAAGTCAGCTTAAATGGTCGGCTTTTTTGGGTTTCTTAAATCCTTTTGCCTATTACTTTGTGCTATTCATTGCATACGGACTGTTGCCAGCCCAAGTGGCACAACCGCTTAATTTTATTTGGCCAATTGCCATGGTAATACTTTCGGTACCCATACTAGGACAGCACCTATCGCTTAGGAGTTTCTTTGCGCTAATCCTGAGTTTTATTGGTGTAGTACTAATATCGTCGCAGGGTTCATTTTCGGTTTTTGCCAAGAGCAATCCACTTGGTGTTGCCCTTGCTGTGGGAAGTTCCGTAATATGGGCACTTTTCTGGCTGTACAATGTTCGCGACTCCAAACGCGATGAGGTTGTTAAGCTGTTCTGGAACTTTCTTGTGGCAACAGTGCTCTGCCTTGGAGTAGGCGTTTTCAGGCCAAACTTTTTTAGTATCAACCTTAATGGCGCTTTAGCATCAATTTACATTGGACTATTTGAAATGGGATTTGCTTTTGTGCTATGGCTTAAAGCACTTAGCTATGCAAAATCTACGGCTAAGCTGGGCAATATTGTGTTTTTTGTACCCTTTCTATCGCTCATAATTATTTGGATTGTTCTTAAGGAGCATATCTACTGGACAACACTTGCAGGTCTTGTTGTAATTGTTGGTAGCATTCTATACCAGCGCGCAGGAAAAGCTGAATCAAACAGCTAATTTTACACATGCTATAACCTAAACCACGTAGCCATGAAAGTTCGGAAACTAATCAAGCTATCCCTTGCAACCATTGGCATACTTGCCCTAACGGTAGTGGGCTGCAATAAAATTGACGACGACATTCTAACTGGCGACGACCTTGCCCTTACTGAGCTAAACTGGATTATGCAAAACCTATACTACTGGAACGCATACGTCCCCAACGTTAAGCCCCTATCGTACAAGAGCCCTATGGAGCTAATGGATGCCCTAACCTATAAAACGTTAGATAAGTGGAGTTATGTAACTACTAAACAGGAGCTAATATCGTACTATGACGAAGGGGAGTTTACAGGCTTTGGCTTTGGCTCTAGTTTCGATAGCCAAGGTAATTTATGGATATCGTTTGTTTTCAAAAACTCACCGCTTTACTCCTATGGAGTTGAACGTGGATGGAGAATTGCTGCCATAGATGGCACCACTCCCACCCCAGATAACTACGGAACACTTATTGGAGCGGCACAAACAGGCGTAGAAAAACGGTTCACCTTTATAAAGCCAAACAACGAAATTGTTGAAACCAGTTTTACTAAGTCTGTGCTAAAGATGAATACCGTGCTAATGGACTCCATATACACATCGGGGAACACAAAGATTGGTTACATTGTACTAAAAGGGTTTATAACGCCAACAAGAGATGAGCTCAATGCTGTTTTTGACGAGTTTCAGAGCAAAGGGGTAAACAGCCTTATTCTGGATCTTAGATACAACGGCGGAGGAAGTGTTGATGTAGCCCACAGACTAGCCAACCAAATTTGTGGCAGCAAAGCAAATGGCGAGCTATTCCTAAAACAGGAGCATAACCAGAACTCCGATTCTCTTAATAAGGAGCTATACCTAGAACCCGTAGAAAACACCCTTGTACTCAACAACCTTGTTGTTATTGCAACAGAAGCTACAGCATCGGCAAGCGAACTCATAATAAGCGGTCTAAAGCCGCATATGAACGTTACCGTTGTTGGTGATAAAACCTACGGAAAACCTGTTGGTATGTACTCCTTAATATACCCACAGTTTAACTGGGCTTTTGTGCCAATTTGCTTTAGGTTTGTGAACAGCCAGGGCTTTAGCGACTACTACGGCGGTATTCCAGCTGACATTGAAGCCGACGATAACATTCGCGTACCTTTTGGTAGTATAACCGAGTCCAGCCTAAGCGCTGCGCTTAACCATTTAGGATACATTACAACTAAAACCAGCGCAACCCCCACAAAAGCAAGGCTAAACGTAGGAAAGGGACTTTACGAGGAGATTGGATCGTGGTAAAAAAAGAAACAAAAATATCACTTACAGAAAAAGTAATACTAGGTGTTGACCCAGGAACCAACATCTTGGGATACGGAGTAATTAAAACTAGCGGTAAAAACAACATTGAACTTGTAGTGCTTGGTGTTATCGACCTAAAAAAGTATGGTGATCACTACCTGAAACTAAAGGCAATTTACGAACGGGTGCAACAGCTGGTAACAGAATACCTTCCCGACGAAATGGCCATTGAAGCCCCCTTCTTCGGAAAAAACGTACAGAGTATGCTTAAGTTGGGGCGAGCACAGGGTGTTGCAATGGCTGCAGCTCTATCGCGCGACGTGCCCATTTTTGAATACGCACCCCGAAAAATAAAACAGGCAATAACAGGACAGGGAGAAGCATCGAAAGAGCAAGTAGCCGCCATGCTAAAGAGCATTTTGGGTGTTAAGGATTTTGAGCAGAAGTACTTTGATGCCACCGACGGATTAGCCGCTGCCGTTTGCCACCACTACCAGCAAACCAGCCCCCTAGCAGGTTTAAGCGGCTCAAAGGGCTGGGATTCATTTATAAAGAACAATCCTGATAGGATCAAGGGCTAAACAACACTACAGAACAAAAGACAAAAGCCGCTAAGAAAAACTTAGCGGCTTTTGCATCTTGCAACAACGCTGTTACTCTTTAACTATTGTAATAGACCTAATATTAGAGTCAACTTGAAGTTTCACTACATAAATACCTTTCATTAAACTCTCGATATTAATATCGGCGCTACCGTTTAGTATAGCCCCTTTCTTCACAACAAGGCCAAGAGTGGAAATAATTGTGTAAGTTCCATTGTGAAGGTCATTCCCGGTTCTAATCCGAAGCTCATCCTTTGCAGGATTTGGGTAAACAGACACATCAAAGGTTTTACCATCTGGAACATCGGTTGTGCTGGTTACCGTAATGGTGAATCTTGCCGTCTGAGTATTATTAGCCGCATCGGTTGCGGTGTAAGTAACGGTGGTGGTTCCAATAGGAAACTGCGAACCATTTGTATAATCGGCAACAAAATTAGCTACACCAACATTATCGGTCGCTATTGGCTCTACCCACGTTACCGTTGCATAGGTCATTCCCTCATCGGTGTTAACGGCAATACTCTCAGGCATTCCTGATATAACAGGGCTTTCGGTATCACTCACAGTGATGGTAAAGGTTGCCGTTGCGATATTGCCAGAATGATCAACGGCAGTGTAAGTAACCGTTGTTTCTCCAAGCGGAAACTGTGTACCAGATGCAAAATCAGCCCCAAAGGTTGAAATACCATCATTGTCGTTGGCAGTTGGCTCTGCCCACGTTACCGTTGCGTAATCCATACCCGCATCGGTGCTCGCAGTAATATCCGAAGGCATACCTTTAATTACAGGCTTCTCAAACTCCCTTAATGTAACGTTAAACGATTCGTTCTTTGTGTTACCAGCAGCATCAGTAGCGGTGTATGTAACAACAGTAGTACCTATACCAAACTGGCTTCCAATGTCATGATCTGACACTAAGGATACCACGCCCACATTATCTGTAGCCGTTGGCTCAACCCAAGATACCGTTGCATAGTTTGCTCCTGGTGCTGGGTCTGTTACTATATTTTCTGGCATGCTGGAGATAACAGGGCTCTCCGTATCGATTACAGTGATGGAAAAGGTTGCCGTTTCAATATTCCCTACAAAATCGGAAGCGGTATAGGTAACGGTAGTTGTTCCTAGCGGAAACTGCGATCCGATTGAATAATCAGAGGTTAAACGATACATCAACAGATCATCGGTAGCGGTTGGCTCTGTCCACGTTACCGTTGCGTAATTCTTACCCGCATCGGTACTTACCTCCATATCCTGAGGCATATCTGTAATTGTAGGTTTTACTCCATCGCTAATAACCTCTATAGTAAAGAATATATTTGAAGTATTACCAGCTGCATCCGATGCGGTGTAGGTAACGGTTGTTACACCCAACGGGAAAGCATCACCAGGAGAGTGGCTTGCAGATTGACTTGTAACCCCTACATTATCGAAAACCCAAGGTGCTGTCCAATCTACGCGTTCTGAGGTAACATCCCCTTTAACATAGGCTATCATAGACTCAGGAACACGACCAAACGTTGGGGCTTCGGTATCAATTACAGTAACATAGAATATTGCTGTAATCTCGTTATTAGACTCATCAACGGCAGTATAGGTAACCTGAGTAGTTCCAAGGTTGAATTGAGTTCCATTAGCAAGATTTGAACTAAACACATCAATGCCAACATTATCAGTGGCGGTTGGCTCTGTCCATGTTACCGTTGCATAGTTCTTTCCGTCATCGGTACTTACTGTAAAATCGGAAGGGATACCTGTAATTACAGGTTTTTCAGTATCCCTAACAGTTATGGTGAACGACTGGCTATAGCTGTTGTTAGCAGCATCGGTAGCGGTGTAGGTTACAACAGTTTCCCCCACATTAAACTGCGAACCGCTAGTATAGTTAGATGTAAAGGATACTACACCAACATTATCAACTGCAGTTGGCTCGGGCCACGATACCGTTGCGTAGGATTTGCCTGCATCCTGATTAACGTCAATGGTGCTAGGCATATTTTCTATCCTAGGCTTCTCCACATCGTTAACGGTTATGGTGAAGCTTGCAGTTTCTGTATTACCAACCATATCATAAGCCGTATATGTAACTGTAGTGATGCCCACAGGAAACTGAGATCCGCTCTGATAATCGGGTGTAAAAGCATCTATCCCAATATTATCGGTAGCCGACGGCTCATCCCATGTAACAACGGCATAGTTTAGCAACTCCCATGCATCTACAACAATATCTGCTGGAACATTTGATATTACGGGTTTTTCACCATCGCTAATAACATCAATGGTAAATGAGGCTGTTGCAATATTATTTGCAGCATCAGTAGCCGTGTAAACAACTGTTGTTACATCCAAAGGAAACTGGGATCCTGAAGCATGGCTTGAGATAAAACTGGCTATACCAACATTATCGGTAACAGTAGGAGAATTCCACACAACAGTAGAAGAGTTTTGCTCCCCAGAAACCAATACATTTAGACTAGCTGGAATATTATGAATAACTGGTTTCTGATCGTCAAAAACCGTCACAACAAAGTCCTTGGCCGTATGATTCCCCGCAGCATCATCTGCCGTATAGGTAACCGTAGTGGCACCTACAGGAAACTTATAGCCACTTGGGTAGTTAGATTCAAAGGTTACAACGCCCACGTTATCGCTAGCAACAGGCTCTGTCCAGGTCAAAACAGCATAGTTTTTATCCTGCTCTGTTGGAATGGCAACACTAGCTGGCATTCCTGATATAACAGGCATTTCAGCATCGGTAACGGTAATGGTAAAACTTGCCGTTTCAGTGTTACTTGAAGCATCGGTAGCAGTGTAGGTAACGGTTGTAGTTCCCACGCCAAAATGGGCTCCAGAAATATAATCTGACTCAAATGACACTAAGTGTACATTATCGGAAGCGGTAGGTTCGGTCCACGTTACCGTAGCGTAATCTAAACCAGCCTCTGTATTAACCGAAATGTTTGCTGGCATACCAGATATTACTGGCTTCTCGGTATCGGCAAAGGGAGTTACCTCATTCGATTGAGCGGAAGGGGCACTCATCCCTATAGCGTTGGTGGCCGTTACCATAAAATAGTAGGTAGTGCCATTGGTTAAGCCGTTAATGGTAATTGGGCTCGATGTTCCATTGGCCTCAAGCAGCTCAGGAAAGGAAGTAACTCTATAGTTGGTTATTTCGCTTCCATTGTCATGAGGTATGGTAAAATTCACAACAGCTCTAGTATCACCTGCTACGGCAGTAACATCGGTTGGTGGGGTTGGAACATCGGCAAGCGTGGTGAATTCCAACTGGTTCCCATAACTTGTACCAGCAGAGTTAGTAGCATAAGCCCTTACATAGTATTTGGTGCCTACATCTAACCCTGTTATTGCATAGCTAAACGCACACACATTTGCTGATCCCTGTTCCGATTTTGTAGCGAGGCCAACAGTAGGATTAGGTGATTTGCTCCACACAACGCCATGCTGCGTTGGGCTAGATACCCCCAATGCCGTTACGCTTGCGTTAATAGTTGCCCCCGTCTTACTAATTGAAGATGCATCTATTGTAGATAACTTAGCTGGTAACGCAAAACCACTTGTCCAGTTAGAGTTCTTGCCATCTGACTCCAGAGTAAAGTTGGTTAAGGTTCCATTCTGAGCGCCAGAAGCAGCAGCATCAGTCAGCGTAGTAACAGATGTATTGCTACCATACGCAACACCCTGATTAAACTTGTAGTAATGCAGCAAACCAGACTCACTACCAGTGAAACCATTGTTCATTGCCGCCACTATTTCTTCCTGAGTAAGCGGCTTATTCCACCAGCTAAGCTCATCCATTGAGCCCTCAAAGTATTTATCATACCCAAAAAAACTCTTCCCAATTTTCTGATCTTTATAATCACCAGAGGCAACCAGCGAGAAACCGGGTAAGGTAACCTGCACTACCCCATTGATATATAGCTTTGCACCCTCGGTAGGGGAAATAGTTATCGCAACATGATACCATTGGTTAAACGGATAGTTTGACGTACTTACTTGCTCAAACGGTTTATCCTTATTCTTCAGTAAAAAACCACCCGATGTAAAAATAATTGTAGAATATCTAGCATCGGAGATTCGTAGCATATCATTAAAGTACTTCTTAACCCTAACATATGCTGTAGCGGTAAACCCAGCGCTGTAATCCACATAGGCCGAAGGAGCCATATCAACATAGTCATCAACCCCATCAAAGTTAAGACAGTTGTCACCCGAGGTGTGTTCTTTCCAGTTAGATATGGACTCTAGGCGAAAGTTAAACAGAGTTCCGTTAAGTGGATTTGACGTTGATTTATCGGTTAATGTGGTTACATAATCGTTATCAAGATCTACCATCCCCTGGTTGAAATTGTAGTACGCAAGTAATCCGCTCTCAAAACCTGTAAGGTGAGCATCAGAGGTAGAGCTTATTTCTGCAGATGAACGCGCAACATTCCAAATACGCAGTTCGTCTATCTTTCCGCCAAAGAAATAATAGTTTGATACAGTTCCACCGCTAGGAAGCTGTGATGTATAACCGTCTTTCCCTATGGTTGCTGATGTTAGATTGATTACGGGCATTGATGGAACATCGTAACTACCACTCTCTATACCATTGTGATAGAACACTATTTTTTTTGCAGTGCCATCGTAGCTTACCGCCACATGCTGCCACGAATCCATTATTATTGGGGAAGTCATTCTAGGCATTACACCGCCTGTTTCCTCAATATCAATACCGTTCACAGAGAACTCTAATAAGCTATCCACAAGGTGGAATTTAATTGAGCCATTGGACCATGCATCGGTAGTAAATATCCCTTGCAGACCAGTATTTCGCTCAGGCTTTATCCAGCTTTCAATAGTAAAGTTATTAATTCCAGTTCCCTTTTGCGGAACAGTAATAAAATCACCTGCCCCATCAAAATGCAATGCGTTATTTCTTGAGCTAATCCAGTTAGATACACTACCCGACTGAAGCGAAAAATTGTGTAGCGTTCCAACTCTAGCCATACCCCCTGCCAGAGCATCATCAAACAGTGTGGTAAAAGTTGTATTGTTGCCAGCAGCAACTCCCTGATTAAACTTGTAGTAAGCCATCAACCTAGCATCCCCAACTAAATCGACACATGCATTGGTCTTTACCTCGCTTGGAAGGAGAAAATCATTCCATATCCGCACCTCATCTATTGCGCCTTTATAGAACCTAGAGCCACCAGCCCAACTACCAATAGAGGCAACAGTTAAATGCACCGCTGGCATAGAAGAAACATGGTAATTTCCGCTCTCCATGCCGTTATAGTAGAATACAATCCTCTTTGCCATACCATCGTAGCTAACGGCTACATGCTGCCATTCGCCATATTTTAGCGCAGCTTTCATACTGGGCCATCCTCCTCCAAACTCTGCTTGATTAAGCCCACCAATAGCCAGAAATAATACTCCACCTCCAAATTGCAAATGCACAGAGCCGCCAGACCAAGAATTGGTCATAAGTAAACCCATATCGTTATTGCCAGGCTCTGGTTTTATCCAAGCCTCAAAAGCAAAACTGGTTAAATTGGTTCCCAATTCAGGAATCGATACAAAATCGTTAACACCATCATAGTGCAACGCGTTGTCCTGAGAAAACAGACTTCCCTTCACCAACAAGCAAAAGAATAGTACAAGAAATAGTGTGCGTTTCATGCTTATTTATCTTGATATTAAAAAATTCATAGTCCCCTTTGCTCTCATTGCTTTGGAAAAGTGTACCAAAAGCCCACTTATGGCAAGGAGATATACTATACAAAGTAAGCTGGGTGACGGGGAAAGGGATTTATCAATACATACAAAGTGCTGTACGTAGTGATAAATGGTAAATAAATTTTACCAACGAAACGTAATTCAAAAATCTGAAGAGAGAGGAAAACTATGGCTTAGCCACGGAACTTAGCTGTTCTGCTTTCCACACAGAAGGCGATTGCTTTGTAGCCTGTTTAAACTGACGGCTAAAATTTGAGGCTTCACTTATGCCAACCATCTCGGCTACTGTAGCAAAAGAGTAAGAAGGGTTATTTATTATGATTTGCTTAGCCTCCTCAATCCGAAGGGTATTAATCCAAGTATAAAAATTAACCCCCTCTTCCCTATTAATGAAGTTGGAGAGGGTTGTTCGCCCTACCCTTAGCAACTCGCTAAGCTGTTCAATATTCAATTCGGGTTGGAGGTAAAGCTTATCCTCAACTATCCTACACTTAAGTTCCTCCCATGAGTTTTTTTTAATAAAAACCTCGGAAGTAGAATCTTTTTGTATCGGCAACACCTCTTTTACAACCGGCTCTATTTTTCTGTATATAAGCGGGTAGCGGATATAGAACAATCCAAAAACCACATAAAAAACAGAGTTTACAAGAGTTACCACAACGGACAAGTAGGTAGAGTTAAATATTAGGGAAACGATAATAACTAAAGCAAATACAAAAGCACCCGTAAAAAGGTAGCGCACCCAAACTAAATGCAGCTTATAGGTATTGGCATAGTAATCGTTAAGTCTAGCCTCATACTTTCGCACCTGTATTTTTATCAATAGCGAAAGCAATAGCAGCTGAACAATGCAAAACAGCATAAATAGCAGGTTCAACACTACTGTTGGATGCGTGTAGCTAACCTTTAAATCATAAAAAGATCCGATTGACGGAGTTCCAAATATTGCAGAAAAGATTAGTAGCAACACAACATATGCTACAGTTGGCGATAGAATCTTTGCTATGAGCTCTCTCCTTGCAAACTGAATGTTTAGCAGGCTCACCAGAGCGAAAAAGAATAGGATAGATTGTAATGATGTAGCAGTAAGTGCTATTGGATAGTTAATGGTCTGAATACCAACTCGCATGTCCAATATGGTAAGAGCTGCAAGGGATAGGTAAGACAATGCTAGTAGCCTAAGAGCAATACGATAGTTTGTAAGCCCTTTTAGCTTAGGAATTGGCTGAAAAAAAAAGAGCAAAGACATAATTGCACAAGACACAATAAGTAACAAGTTTACGTAGTGCAAAGCCAACTCAACCATATGTTCTCTTTCAATATTATTGTTTAATTAAGCAGGGGAATAAAGATAATAAATTAATGATTTTCAAAAAGAAAAACCCCTGCTTTCGTGGGCAGGGGTAGCATGGTATATTTTCAGTATGTTTTATTACTTAAATTCTTGGGCTATTGCACTGGCAATTTCCACAAAACGCTCCTGGGTAAGCTGCAACTTCGGTTTGTGGAAATCGATGTCGGATTCCCTGTTAAGTGGCACAAGGTGTATGTGAGCATGTGGTACCTCCAGCCCAAGTACGGCAACGCCTACACGTTTGCATGGGATAGCCCGCGCAATGGCTTTGGCCACACGTTTGGAAAACAGGGTAAGCCCCGCTAGCGTTTCATCATCAATATCAAAAAGATAATCGACTTCCTGCTTAGGAATTACCAGCGTATGCCCTTCGGCGAGAGGATTGATGTCGAGGAAGGCATAGAACCTGTCATCTTCGGCAATCTTGTATGCTGGGATTTGGCCGCTTACTATTTTTGAAAAGATGGTTGCCATAGCTGCTAATTTTTAGGGTTATCGAGAGATTTCAATAACTTCAAATTTAACGCTTCCTGATGGAATCTCAACGTCAACCACATCGCCAACCTTTTTCCCTAGTAGCGCCTTTGCAATGGGGGTACCTACAGAGAGCTTGCCCTCTTTTAAGTTTGCCTCCGATTCGGCAACAAGGATGTAGGTCATACTTGTGTTGGTTTTAAGGTTCTTTATGGTAACCTTGTTGAGTATCTGCACCTTGGATGTATCAATGCGTGACTCGTCAATAATCCTTGCTTTAGCAACGGTATCTTCAAGTTTCGCAATCTTCATCTCAAGTAAGCCCTGTGCCTCTTTGGCTGCATCGTACTCGGCGTTTTCGGACAAGTCGCCCTTATCGCGAGCCTCAGCAATCATCCTAGAGATAGCTGGTCTTTCAACAGATTTAAGCTGCTCAAGCTCTGATCTGAGCTTCTGCAAACCTTCCTCAGTAAGATAAACTACCTGTGACATGTTAAACCTCCTTTTTAAAAAAGCTGATAAATAAAAAAGAATCCCGATTCCTCGGAACTCTTCTGTTCACAAAGATACGTAATTTTTTTAATTTCCAATAGGTTAGCCCATGGCTACCATTTTCTCCCTTGCTTTTACACTACCCCCTATACCCCAATGCTTTTTACTCATTTTGGGTTGATATTGTGGTGCAAAAATGGTGAATGTACATAGCACAACAAACACCAACTATACCTTTTTGTTTAAGGTAGGAATGCCCAATGTTAAAAGTACTTTGGTTGCATTATCTCGGAGTAAACAATTGCCTTTTCAGCATCGAAATCATCGAGCAGGCCGTTCCTCTGACGCTCGCGGGATTCGGCTTCCTCCTCGTCTATTCCCTTTATTGCGCCAACCGAAATATCTTCCAGCTGCACCTCCTCAACATCTAGACTACTACTTGAAAGGTCTATTTCAGATATGGGCTCTTGCGCCACAAAGGTATCAATGGGTTTAACCTTGGGCTGTTTGTAAAGGGATTCTTCCTTAACCTCCTCAAAGGGCTGTTCAAACTCTACTGAGCTTTTTGCAGCATGCTCAAAGCTGTAGCTCTGGTAAGCATTGGAGCCTGCTGGAGCCGGTACGGGCTCCTCATCATCAAGAATAACGGTATCCATTGTTGGTTCCTGAGGACTCTTGGGGATTGCACCACCAAACAGAATCTCGAAGGGATCAACAGTATCGGTATCTGCAGATGAAGACTCGGCTGTGTGAACCGGGTTAGCAGCAGAAGCAGCCCTCTGGTTGCTCTTTTTCTTCTTCTGTGCAATGCCATTTATTACGGCAATCACTATGGCTATTACAATGTAAAGAATATCATCAATATCCATTGCTCAATGTTTTATAGTCGGTTCTAAACTTTGTAGAGTCAGTTAATTGTAGCGATTGTCATTTCCCAAATGCAACCTAGCGAATTTACACCATACAATCCAACATTAAAATAGAAGGGACGATGAATTATCTAGATTAACAGTCGCCCTTTCCCCTTTTTAGCTTCTTAGCCCAAAATGAACGGCGCTTTTTGCTATTGTTGCGTTCCGCCTCCTTAAGCGATTCCTTCATGCGCTTACGCACCTCGGGGGTTTGCTTCCTAACATGCTCGCGCCTCATCTTCTCTCTTGCCTTTTCGGCCTCGCGTTCTACCTTAATTTTAGGACGCTGCGACTTACGGTATAACCTATCGTTCCGTCGCTGGGCTCTTCGAGCAACTCGCTCACGTTTACGTTCTAACCTTTTATAGGATCGTGAAACGTTAAATGGTGTTTCTATTGGCTTTGGTACTACCTGCTGGCTAGAGCAGGAAGTTGAAAAGATAATTAAAAAAACCGAAATAAGTTTTAGTACCTTAGTCATATATTTGCATAAATCTTTACAAAACAATCATGTCAAAGTTAGCATTTGTTTTTGGAATACCCCTTTTTCTGGTTTTGTTTGTAGGCTGCGCCAAGGAGGAAAAGCATCCTATACCTAATGTCAATGTTTATTTTAGCATTGACTTAGCAAATGACAACACTCTCCAATTTGATGGGAATGCAATATTTTACAAAGGACATGGTTATCTTGGCTTTGGAGTTATTGTTGGTTATTATAATGAGGAATATTCAGCCTACGATGCTACATGCCCAAAACACTTAGACTCACCTAAAGCCGTCCAATTAACATCAGGGAGAATTGCAACGTGCCCTTATTGCAATACCACCTACCAACTAGACAACTATGGACTTCCAATCCAAGCAAATAAAACGACAAACGAATATCCGCTAAAAAAATATAGAGTTTCAAAATACGATAGGTATATAACGGTTTACAATTAGCAGCAAATATGTCAAACATTGGGGCGTTGCCCCATACCCCACTTACTTTCTTGTCTTGAAACAAGAAAGTAAGCAAAGAAATTCAAGGCTACGCCCGCTTCGCTCGAAAAACTACGCATTGTGAGCTAAAAAATCTGAACTTGCACCTCCCTTCGGTCGGTGCTTCAAACAGCAGATTTTTTTACGCCCACTTCGCTTGTTTTTCGGCTCATCGGCCGATGCCCTCGCAAAAACTAATGTCATTTGCTTTACTAATATTATTAAAACATCTATACCACCCAATCCACAACCACAATCACCCCCACAGCAAGCAGGGATACAGCAAGGTTGATGGCGCATGCCTTACGAATATCGGCACGGGTAATATCCCTTTGATTATGGCCTATGTAGGGCTTGCTAACCAAAACGCCATGATACACGTTTGGCCCGCCAAAGCGGCAGTTTAGAATACCCGCCAGTGCGGACTCTGGATAGCCCGAGTTGGGACTAGCATGCTTATGTCCATACTTGAATACGAAAGCAACTCCGCGCCAGCTAAAGGCTACAAGAACCATAAGCAGCGCAGTAATGCGAGCAGGAATAAAGTTAAGCAGATCGTCGAGGCGAGCAGAGAACCAGCCGAACCTAAGGTAACGCTCGTTCTTATACCCCACCATGGAATCGAGGGTATTCACCATTTTATAGGCGAACATAAGCGGCACTCCACCCAATGCGTAGTAAAAGAGCGGGGCAATAACGCCATCGCTAAGATTCTCGGAAAGGGTCTCAAGCACCGCGGTGCGAATGCTGTTGGCATCGAGGTTTCGAGTATCGCGCCCCACAATGAAACTTAGCTGCTTGCGCCCAGCCTCCAGCCCATGCTGTGTAAGCTGATGCTCAACACGCAGCGCCTCATCAACAAGGCAACGATTGGCTAACCCATAGAACACCAGAACGGCTACCACAACATGATGTAGCCACACATTAGGCGCAGTAAGCCTATCAATCAAAAAGAAAACAAAAAAAACGAGCAGCACTAGTGCACCTGCCACCAAGCTACCCTTAAGTCGCAGATACGCACCTCGGTTAAAGCGTTTCTCAGCAAAGCTGATGGCGTTACCAAACAGCTTAATGGGATGCGGCATGCGGTACGGGTCGCCAATAAGCAAATCGAGAATATAGCCGATGATTAGGGGGAGAGACATGGGGAATGTTTTTGGTGGTTGGTGGTTAGTGTTTGGTGGTTCAAGGTTCAAAATTCAAGATATTGGGGTTGGGTGCTTGGAATGCGTTCTTTTGATACTTCCACTAATCTCACAAATCCCTTCATCTTCATCTCATTCCGATAACTCCCGACTAACTTCCGCCTACTCCCGACATATCTCAGAGACAAACCCTGCAATGGCGGCTACAAGTGCACTATCTTTCTGCTCGCCCTGCGTAGCCACGCGGAAATGAGCAGGTGATAGTCCGCGAAAATTGGATGCATCGCGAATTAGCAAACCGTGCTGCTCAACAAGGTATTGCTTTAGCTGCGCGGCGCTGCCTTTTGTAAGCCTAGCCAACAAGTAGTTGGTTCCCGATGGGGTAACCTCTACCCCACTAACAGAGCGCAGCGCGTTCTGCAAACTGGCACAGCTCTGCGCCAAGGAGGAAACATCGGGCAGAAGCGCTTGATAATTATCAGCAATAAAACAGCCAGCCTCCGCAGCCAACGCGTTTACGCTCCACGGCATCTTGATATCCCACAGCAGCTTAACCAAGTTCCTATTGGCCACTATATACCCCAAGCGTAATCCAGGAATGGCAAACACCTTGGTTAAGGAGCGTACCACGATTAGGTTTGGCAGCATATCGACCAAAGAGATTACTGAGCGAAAGCCGGGACATAGCGCAGCATAGGCCTCATCAACAATAAAATGCGTTTTAGGATTCTGTTTGCACAACTTGGCAATAAGCTCAGGCGATAGCACCCTACCATCGGGATTATTGGGGTTGCCCAACCAAACCACACCAGCTGTGAACTGGGTTGTAGCTGTTATATCTGAGCCAGCAACAAAACTAAGCGTATGGTTGTGGGCACTAGCAGCATCCTCATACTCAGCAAAAGCGGGAATAGCAACCTGCGATTGCCCTCCGCTAAAGTGATGCGCCAACAGGTAAAACGCCTCGGCCGAGCCGTTGGTAACCATTACGCAGTCAGAGTCCACACCGTGATGGGCGGCCAGCTTTGCAGCCAGCGTTGCGGCATCGGGCTCGGGGTAATTGGCAAGGAGGTGAATGCACTGGGCAAGATGCGTGCTCAGGCTTGCATCAATTCCCGATGGAACCACATTGGAACTAAAATCGGTTACAATGCGCCCAGGGTAAAGGTGCCAATCGTTGCCATGCCCATTAATCATTGCGAAGGGTTTTGTAGATGTAGTCCATATCAACATGCTGACGAACCAGCTCCGCCAGTTTATCATAGTTTTGCTCCTTAAACTGATGATAATCAACAGCAACCTGCTGTGTTACATCAACCTGAGCAAGCATGTGCTGAATAACGCTCTGGTTATCGAACACGCCATGAATGTAAGTTCCCCAAGCCTTGGGGTTTAAGTAGTAGCCATCGGGAGTCTTGCCGTTTATGCGGCAAAGCGGCGAAGGAACCTCGGCAGTGGTTTGTCCCATGTGAATCTCATATCCTTGGCAATCATCAGCACTATCAAGGAAAGAGAAGCGGCACTGCTCGGTCTTCTTTTCGGCAGTGAGCTCCGTTACAACAGGCAGTATGCCCAACCCAGCAACGGATGGGATATCGCCCTCAACGCCATGCGGGTCGTGAATTTCACGCCCCATAATCTGATACCCACCACAAACACCATAAACGGGTTTTCCGCTGGTATGATGCTGAAGGATAACCTTTGCTAGGCCGTTCTGCCGAAGGTGCATAAGGTCCGATATGGTATTTTTTGAACCGGGAATGATGACGATATCGGCCCTGCGCAGCTCATCGGGATTGGCTGTATAGAAGAAGTGCACATTGGGTAGCCGCTCCAGCTGGTTAAAATCGGTGAAGTTAGACATGTGCCTAAGCAGCACCACGGCTATATTAACCACCCCCTCGCGATGCGAACCGCGCTGCGCATCGAGCACAACGGAATCCTCCTGCTCAACAAATATATCGTTGAAGTAGGGAATCACTCCAACAACAGGTTTTCCGGTTAGTTCCTCAATAATTCGGCGGCCATCGGTAAAGAGCGCCGCATCGCCCCTAAACTTATTTATGACGATACCCTTTATGAGGTCGCGATGCTTCTGCGGCAGCAGCTGCAAGGTACCATACACGCTGGCAAAAACGCCCCCGCGGTCGATATCGGCCACAAGGTAAGTGGCGGCACCAACCTCCTCGGCAACCCGCATATTGGTAACATCCTTGTCCCACAGGTTAACCTCAGAGATGCTTCCTGCACCCTCAATCACTATGGGCGAATGCTTCGCATCCAACGAGCGGTAAGCCTTCATGGCCTCGGAGAACAGCATATCGCGGTCGGTTCCCACAAAGTACTCCACTGCGCTCTTGTTGCCAATGGGCTTGCCGTGCAGCACCACCTGCGAGTTCATGTAGCTGTTAGGCTTAAGCAGAATGGGGTTCATTGCCACCGAGCAGGGAATGCCACACGCCTCGGCCTGTACGGCTTGGGCGCGACCAATCTCTAGTCCATCGGGGGTTGCGTAGCTGTTAAGCGACATGTTCTGCGCCTTAAAGGGCGCTGGGCTATAGCCATCGTTAAGGAAGATACGGCAGAAGGCGGTGTTAACCACCGACTTGCCCACATCGGAGCCCGTACCTACGAACATTATTGGACGCATGGGTTTGGGGATTTTAGTGTATTGTGTTTAGTTTTTAGTGTTTGGTCGTTCAATATTTGGGTAGTGTTCTCTCTATACTTCACTATGTCACCCCTTCGGGGTTTTAAAATTGGATGGAACTATTGTTCTACAAATATTTCACCCCTTCGGGGTTGGGATTGAGCTTTTGGCGCTTGAGGTTCGGTGGCAATCTCCTGTGTCTTCCGATAACTTCC
>DHVO01000066.1 GCA_002412705.1 Bacteroidales bacterium UBA5206
TGCTCAATCTCTATTATGTGGTTCGATGTCATGATTTCCTAATTTGCGGGTTACTTCTTTGTGTTTGATGGGCGTGGAGGCTGCGGCATAAACGGACTCTTTGCCTGCGCCTCAACCTTAACAGAGGGTTTCACCTCGGCAACAACAATGGAGTCGCCAACCTCAAGCCCGTTTAGCACCTGCACCCTAGCGCCATCGTCCATGCCCGTTTTTACCATACGCGCCAACACCTGATTACCGTTCTTAACCCAAACAAATGAGGGTTTACTGGCTTGCGCTGGGCGTTCCCCCTCCACACCATTTGGCCTAGCATTTTCGGGCATTTGGAATGGCACAACAGTGTACTGCGCTGCCAGCTGAGCCGATGGGGTGTAACGCACCGCCTTTGCAGGGATTAGAGCAATATTGTTAAGCTCCTTAGTTATTACAGTGATGCTTGCCGTTAAGCCCGGCATAAGCTTTAGCTCAGGGTTTTCGGCCTCAATTATTACCGTGTAGGTTACCACGTTTGATACCACTGTTGGCTCAAGCCTAATTTGCGTAACCACACCAGTAAACTCATCGTTTGGGTAAGCATCAACGGTAAAGGTAACGCGCTGGCCCTGGAGCACCTGCCCTATATCGGCCTCATCAATATTGGCCTCAACCTGCATGCGGGTTAAGTCGCGAGCCAACGAGAAAAGGGTTGGCGTATTAAAACTTGCCGCAACGGTTTGTCCTGCCTCTATGTTACGGGCAAGCACAACACCATCAATTGGCGAGGTGATGCTGGCGTACGATAGGTTTACCTCTGCTTGTTCCACCTCGGAGCGCAACCGCTCAACCGTTAGCTTGGCGTTGTTGTACTTGTAAACGGCGCTCTCATAGTCCACATCGCTAACCATTCCCGTTTCAAAAAGGCGCTTGGTTCTGTTGTAGTTCTGCTCCTGATAGGTGAACTCGTTCTGTGCCGATGCTAGGCTTGCCTTGGTTTGCAACAACTTGGCCGATAGGGTTGACTTATCTATCTCGGCAAGTAACTCGCCCCGCTTTACCTGCGAGTTAAAATCAACGTAAACGTTGTTTATTACGCCAGAAACCTGTGTACCCACATCAACCTGGTCAATGGGTTGTACTGTTCCTGTTGCCGTTACGGTGCTAATCATTGTACCAGAGCTAACGGCGCTTACCTCTAGGCTTAGGGCTTGCTTACCCTTTTCGCGGGTTAACGATAATCCTATGGCAACCACTGCAACTGCAGCCAAGGAGGTTATTACTACTACTTTCCGTTTCATATCTTTAGTTTTTTATGTTCCGATTAAGTTTTGCGCTATAGGGATATTTGCTGTCCCATGTAAAAGTCAAGAATCTTCTTATTTAGGATTAGAGAGTACTTAGCCTGCACCAAATCCTTTTGCGCGCTAAGCAGCTGCGTTTTAGCCTTTAGCAGCTCAACGGTATTAATCATACCCAAATTAAACTGCTCCTCGCTAAGCCTATAGCTCTCCGCAGCCGACAGGTTTTGCTGCACAGCGGCATCGTAACGGCTTTTACCCAAAATCACGTTTTGGTAAACCGTTTCAACCTTTTGAAGCAGATTCTTTTGTGTTTCCTGTGCGGTGAGGTTTGCCCTGTCTATGCTGATACGACTAATCTCCACCGCATTCTTAGTTTGATACTTGCTAAAGATTGGTATGCTTAGGGTTAGCCCAACTCGCTGGTTCTGGTTATCGGTTAGCTGTGTGCCAAAGGAACCCGACGAGACATCGGAGTAGCTGGTGGCGTAGCTGGCATTAAGGGTGAGAGATGGTAGGTAGCCCGATTTGGCCTTATCCAAATCCAAACTGGCAATTGCCTTGCTCTTTTCCACACCCTTTATCTCTGGCATTATGGATAGCGCCGTAGCAAAAGCCTCATGCTTGGAAGGAACCTGAATAAACTCCCGTTGCACCTCAACCTCAGGAAAGGCTACGCTAAAAGTATCGGTTACAGGAATCTCAAGAAGCTGCTTTAGCTCTGTTATGCTGGTAACCAAGCTGCTTTGCGCCACAACAAGGGAGTAGGTGTCGTTTGCATATTGCGCCTCAATTTGCGCCAAATCGCTTTTGGCCATTGAACCAGCGCGGTGCAGCTCCGTGGCACGGGTTAGCTGCTTTTCCGATGAGGCTAGCACCTCCTTAGCGTAGCTCAGAGACTCGTTGCTATACAACGCGTTAAGGTACCCCTGCGTTACAAGTAGCACAATGCTGTTTTTGCTGATATCCACATTAAGCTCGGCAAGTTCAACGTTTAGCGCGCTCTGCTTTATGCTGGCATTAATGTTTCCGCCATTGTAAAGGGTTAACGATGACGATAGCGATGCGCTTGTGCTGGCGCTCATATCCCACTCGCCATCGGCGGTTGGAGTGCTAAAGTACTTGCTGTTGCTTACGTTTTGCGTTATAGATGCGCTTAGCGATGGTAGCCTGCTTGCCTTTGCTCTGGTTAGGTTGGATTGCGACGATAGCACATCGAGCTTAACTTTGCTAACCTGTATGCTGTTATCCAGCGCATAGCTAATGCACCGGTTCAAATCCCAACCATCGCCCACGGGCTCTTGGCCATATGCTGCTCCCTGTAACAAGGCGAGCAGAATTCCTATTAAAATGTGATTGCGTTTCATGGCTCTTCTACTGTTATTGCATCAAAAATGAACAGATACAAACCTGATTGCAAACACAATAGACGAACTACCCTTTTCTATCGACGTTCACGTTTTTTTTAAGCATGCACCAAATAAAAAAGGAGAAGCCTTTTATTGAACTTCTCCTTTCCGCTCCCCCATAAAACGAGGAAGCATCCCCCTTTACTCTATTTATAAACTCGCACCATAATGGTATCGGAGCTAATGCCTGTGAATATGCCCAACCCACCCGAAATATTACCAGGAGGAGTTACCAATGTTAGAGAGCTATTGCCATTATCCTCATAAAGCGTAGCATACTCTGGGTTAAGCCTATATAGAATTACCCAATGCATGCCATAGTAGCTAAAACTCATGGGGTTTAGCTGCTGCAAATTGGTTTGCGTTGGGGAATTCCTAAAAGCCCTTGGCGGGCGGGTTGATGTTGTATCATCATCGAAAATGGGAGTTGGATCTGCCTCAGTATTCTCAACAACCACTAGGTAGTAATCGTTATCGGGATTATCCCACTCCAAGGTAACGGGTTCTGGCCTATTAGGTGTTCCTCCACCAGAACCAGGAGTAAAATCCGATACCTGTATTGATGTTGCGCTGGCGGTAAACCCCGAAGGTTTAATAGGAACCACGGTTTGCGAATCAACCACTTTATCGTTATAAATAAAACGCAGATAGTAGGTTTTGCTCTGCTCAACCTGAAGCTCATTGTTCTGGTAAATACCATCGGAGGTGTTGCTTAGGATAAAAACCACCTCTCCATCTGTAATCTCCACATTAAGGTTATTAATGGGATTCACAACCGTATCGGATGACGAATAGGCCAGCTGTTGCGTTATTTTTATGGTTGGTGTAGAACCCGCAATCATGTAGCCCTCAACAACAGCCTTATTGGCATCGGCGGTTTCAACTCCAACATCGTGACATGCATATAAGATAAGCAGTCCTGCTGCTATTAGTAGCACACTTAATCTTTTCATAATAACTCCAATTATAAATTCTACTTAAGTTTTATTGAAAAGCTGATATTGGGTTGTATCCCAAGATAGCTCACGGGTATCTCCACCACCTGATTGTTGATTATCTCGTACTCGTTATACCAAATGTTAGTGCGATTGTAAGCATTAAACAGGGAGAAGCTTAAGCTGCATGGTGCAACCCCGTTAATCTTAAAGTTGTAGGTAGAAGCAAGATCTAGCCTATGGTAGTTGGGAAAGCGATTTCCATTTTTAACGGACACATTTATGTAGTCAACAACGGTACCATCAAGCAGCGTAAGCTGATACCCGCCCTCAGGTGCAGTATAAGGCTTTCCTGTAGTATAAATCCATGTTGCGGAAAAAGTCCAATTCTTATACTTATAGGAACCCACCAGCTTTAGCTCATGGGTTACATCGTTTGATGCATAAAAGTAGTAGTTACCATAAGCATCAATTTTGCTGGCAACCTCGCCCAACGTATAACCTACCCATCCAGTAAAATCGCCCAGTTTTTTCTGTATAAGCACATCAATTCCCTTGGCGTAGCCTTTACCAGCATAAAAAAACTCATCGTACGATAGGTTTCTAGGATCGTTAGAAAATCTAAGCGAGTACTCCGAAAGCTTATCCTGCTGCTTATAGTATGCCTCCACATCAACAAGCCAGCTCCGCGTTTCGAAGGCTACACCAGCCATTAGCTGGTTGGACTGGCTTACAGGGAGCTTATCGTTATCGGCCAAAGCCCAGAAATCACGACTCCCCTGCAGAATATCCTCACGTACCACACGCTTGGCAAACTGGTAGTACCGCCCCACCGAAGCCTTAAATCTTAAATTCTTATTTAGAGTATAGGTTGAGTTTAGGCGCGGCTCATAGTAAAGCTTTGACGTTGGACTAAAATAGGTAAATCGCAAGCCACCTGTAAGGTTTAGCTTCCCATCAATAAGGTTTAGCTTATCCTGCACATACGATGCTAAGGTTAGTCCATTGGACTGCCTATCTATAACCGTTAGCGTATCATTTTGTGAGTAGGTGTACGATATCTCGTTCTGCGTTGCCTGAACCCCAATTTCTACCTTATTGTCGTTGGTTATTTTGTACTCAGCATCGGCCTTTACCGAGAAGTCGAACAGGTTGTTGTCCTCAATCAACCCACGCTTTATACTTTGTACATTGCCCGATGAATCTGTAAACATGCCACCTGTTGTTCTGTCACGTTTGCTGTAGTACTGAGAAAAACTAATCAGGGAGTTAGTATATAGCTTCTTACTCCACTCCCGCGACCATTTTAGCGAGGCTCCCGTATTTCCCCACTGCGTAAGGTCCACCGACTCCATGTTAAGATGCCCACCCCCACCACCAGGGAAACCACCGCCAAAACTGGGGTTAATGGAGTTATCCAGTTCATCGGCACCGCTGTATATGCTCAACGAGAAGATATCTAAATCGTTGGGCCTATGAGTAACCTTGGCGTTAATATCATAAAAGTAAGAGGTTACATCGTTGTTCATTTCGCGGCCAAAGCGCATCATGGGTTCCTCCTTATCGGCTTGTCCGCTGTACTTATCAAAAATTGTCTCATACAAGGGGCTCTTCCAGCTTCGCCGCAACGATAGTATGGCCGAAGTTTTGCCCTTAATAGGAAACTCAACAAAGCCGTTTATAGCCATAAGCCCCACATCAACAGCGGCATTAAACTCTTTGCGGTTCCCCTCCTTTCCCGTTATCTCAACAACACTCGATAGCCTGCCACCAAACCTAGGCTCAAAGCCACCCTTGTAGAGCTGCACATCCTTTATGGCATTACTGTTGAACGCACTAAAAAAACCAAACAGGTGCTCCACGTTGTAAACAGTAAAGCCGTCGTACAAAACCAACGATTGGTCTGGAGTGCCACCCCTAACGTACAAACCCGATGAGTTCTCATTAGCAGCGCTAATTCCGGGCATTAGCTGAAATGAACGAAAAATATCCTTCTCGCCAAGAGCTGGCAGAGTGTTTAGCTTTAGCGGGGTAAACTTAATGGCACTGGGCTTTTCGTTTGCCTGCACCAACCCCTGACGCTCGCCAGTAATGGTAACCTCCTCTATGCTTTGCGATGCAGCCTCCAGTTCAAACAGCAAATTGGACACAGGCGTTGATGGCGTTAGGTAAACAACCTGCTTGCTATACCCTAGGTAACTTAAAGCAAGCGTTGAGGTATCGGAGGGAACATTGGTAAGCGTAAACAGCCCATCAACATTGGTTGTTGCACCAATAGGTTTATTTAATATCGTTACATTAACAAAGGGCAGTGTCTCCTTAGAGACCTTATCAATTACCTTCCCTGTTATGGTAAAGTTTCTTTTTGTTGGCGAACCAAAATAGGTGCGCTCTAGCCTACTAGTTACCGTGGTTTGCCTTGGCGATTCCCACCGTTCAATTAGAACAATAACGCCCCCATTGCCCACGTAGTACTTTAGCTTTACATCCTTGCAAATATTGTCCAGCAGCTGCTTAAGCGGCTGCTTAAGTGCTTGGGCTCTAACTCTGCTATTGGCTGCACGTTCCTTATCAAAGCTAAACTGCACGCCATAATCGCGCGACAAACTAGTAAGAACATGCTCTAAAGAGCCAACAAAAAGGCCATCGACCTTAACCTCCAGCGGCGACTGCCCCACCGCATTGTAGCCTATGGCAAAAAGAAGTAAAACAATCGTTTTTCTCATCCCTAATATTTATTGTGCATACTATTCCTAAACCAAGCCAAATTTGCTTAGTGTAAAGCACAGCATAAAACGCAATAGACGTTTGGGATGATTTTATCGACGAACTGATGTTTTACTGACTTCCATCTGAAACCCTCTGCAACACTTTATGGGGTATGTATTAAACGATTGCATTAGATTTGAATCTATGTATATGCATGCAAACCTTTGCCCCATGAAAAGATCTTCAATAGGTTTAGTAACCTTTGTACTACTATGTACACTGCCCTTAGCACTATTCTCTCAAGCGGAAAAACTCCTGTTAACATTAAATAATAGGAACCAAGCAACTGTTTACTACGAGTGTTACGGAGAGGGAAAGCCCATAATAATACTTCACCGTACATCGGCAAGCTACTTAGAGCCAATTTTCGGCAGTAAGGCTAACCTTAAAAGGATTTACATAGACCCACCAGCCATTGGGAACAGCAGCTCCGACTCTTGGATAGCCAATGCCGACGACTGCTTTGCCATTATCAAATGCGCCATTGATAGTATTGTTCCTAATGGAACCTTTGCTATTGCTGGATTTTCTTACTTTGGATATATGGCCAGGGCAATTGCCGAACTATACCCTAATAGGATTGATGGTTTACTGCTTATGTGCCCCGTAACTTACCCTACGTTTAGCCAAAGAAGCCTACCTACCTCTACTAAATCGTTTACCGATTCCACTTTCTACAATACGCTAAGCGCTAAGGAGCAAGATATGTTGAGCGGACTCGTGGTTAAAACGCAAAAGACCTATAACCATATGCTCAAGTATAGTAGCGCCGATATTACGCTTGACACTACCATTTGGAATAGGGTTAAACGCAATGGATATGCAATTACAGGTATGAACAATAAAACGAGAATAGATGCACCCGTGCTACTAATGCTTGGATTGCAAGATAATGTGGTAGGCTATTCCGATGCTCTTGTACTGTTGCAGCAGTACACATCGGTATCGGTTGCAATAGTTGACTACGCTAGCCATTCTCTGCCAATGGAACAGCCAGAAATACTAAGCTTAAATGTTAGCATGTGGTTGGAACGAATGGAGCATTTCAGATTAAATAGACCTTAGCTCCATAGTACCATTTTGGCATACCAGAGCAACCCAAAAATCCCAGCAATAAGCAAAACGCTTACAGTAAACACCTTGGCATTCTCTATGCGTTTTTCACGTATCAACTCGCGCCTTATTCTTTGCTTAAGCGCTGCCAACTCCTCGGGGTTAAGTTTATTTGAATCGTTTAATTCTATGTGATGAGAACCATCGGCATAGGCATCTCTTATCTTTTGTCTTTTATCTTTTCTAGACCGCTTTTGAGCCTCGTTGCTCTTTATTCGGTTAATCATTTCGAAAATATGGCCAGATCCGTACATCCTTTAAGCTAGTTTTTATTTAAAGATAATAGAAAAAGCACGGACTCACCCGTGCTTCTCTAATAATTTTACCATGCAATTATCTATGGTATAAACTGCTTTACCGATGCCTCCACAAAAGCTTCTGGCAGGCCAATGATACTTGCTATTTCGGGGATAGCCCCTCCCTCGCCATAAAGCCTAAACGCAAGGTGCTCCAGCGATTCTCCAACCTCAATAACATTGTTATCGGGATCGTAAAACCTAATCACCCGTTGCCTCCATGGCTGTTCCCGTAGCGGATGCACAAGCCTTACTCCATTTTCTGTTAGCCGCATTAGCAATAGATCCATATCGTCCTGCTCAAAGTAGAGCTCAAAGTCATTGCCACCTTTGGTTATAAGGTGTTCGTTGCCTAATAGCGTTTGGTAATGCGATTTTAGGTGAATGGCAAAATCACCATGAAACGTTACGTTCTCACCAAAATCGTACTTAACGGTTTGCTCCATCACCTCTTGGTAAAACTTACGGGAGCGCTCAATATTTTCTACAGTTATTAACGGACATATATAGCGCATAGCAATTGTTTTTATTAGAAAACTAAGCTACACTTTTTTTGAAATACAAACCTATATTGGTTAAAGAATGTGGTGGTACAAGCTAAAACCAGTAGCTATAGGAAAGGCTCAAATCGAATCGTTTGGGTTTGTATGTGCCAATATACTCCAGCTCCCCAAAAGCATTGGACTCCCGCTGTCTGTAATCGGTTTCACCAATAATGTAACCCGCAGTAGCGCTTAGCCTGTGCTTTGCTGCTGAACCAATTGCATAGGTATATCCAATACACGGCTGAGCCAGTCCCAATGTTACCGTAAACTGGTCGTTACTAACCCTTCGTAAGCCCACTTTTGCTCCAGCAAACAGCATGCTTTGTTGGTTTATTGGCCTCTCATAAATGCCCGACGCCCACAGTGTAAACTCGGAGAAGTTATAGCCAATACCACCCGAAAGAGCCACAATAAACCTAGGTTTTACAACCCTACTTATACCTAACTCTACACCTTGTACTCCCACGCCAATAGAAGCACCTGTTTTACTCTCCAGTTGAGAGAATGCAACGGTTGCAAATAAAACACCAACCAGTAATAATACAAATTTACGCATAGCGCATTTCATTTTAATGAATAACAACAGCAACTTCTTTCACAATGGATAGCGCAGTGGTAAGGTCGCTCAAATCGGGATACAACTCTCCCGACGAACCATCGGGACTACTGTGCCCCACAAGGGTAAGCTTATACTCCTTTGTCATGCTATCCAAATCAACTAAAGCAGCATACACTAAGGCAGGTTGTCCTCCGCCCATTTCGCCACCAGAGTAGTTGCTATCGCCCACGGAAGCCCCCTTTGGGTATGCGGAGTTAAAATCGGTTGAGTGGTTTACCTCAAACTTTAGCACAAATTGACGTAAGTTTCCCTTGGGAGTGGTTTTAACCTGGAACGACTTATCGGGGGTAGCCCCAGTAATAGCATCAACAAGAGGCTGATCTTTTGTTGGGAGATACAAACCATCGGAGTACTGCACCCCTCGCTTATAGCACCAGTGGGGTAAAGCCTCTTTACGCCTATTTCCACCGTTTGCCATCCAACCTTCTGTTGCTATTTTTTTTGTGGCAAATACAGTTGCTATGTAGTTTCCATCCAAATCCTCCACCCAAATGGCCATTTGCGGTGTGTTTTTAATTTTTATGCCCAGAAAAAGAGGAAAATCATGCTTCCAGTGCTCACCCTCGGTAACCTTTACCTCTAGGTTACCTGGCTGATAATCGTAGCTATACTTTTTGCACGAGCAAAGGTTAAACCCCATAATAACTATTGCACCAATACCTAATTTGGTGAAAAATCTAACTGCTTTCATTTTACTGATATTAATTAAGTTACTACTTTACTTTTCGCGACAGTTTCTCTGCTATGCTAGTAATCTCATGGTGGTCCAGCACACGCTTTTTGGTCCCTGCAATTGTTGCTGTTCCAGCAACTTTAACACCTCCATACGATAGTATCTTCTTTATCCCCTTAAGAGTTCCGGTACTCTCGCCCAGTATCCAGTTCAATGGCCAAGAAACGGAGCACGCAGTAACAAGTAAAGCCTTTTTGCCCTTCAAAAGGGGTTTAGGTGGCATGGAACTATCCATAACTACAGGAACCATGCGCTCAAACATAGCTTTGAGCTTTGAACTCATTCCTGCCCAATGCGTTGGAGTGCCAATTACTATTGTATCGGCACTGCGAATGGCCTCAATAATAGCTGGCATAGAATCGGAGTAAAGAGTGCATGCGCCCACGTTACGACAAGCCATACAGCCTATACAATCCTCTATGCGCTCATCGTAAACATTAAACTCAGTTACAGTGCCCTTACTACTTAGCACAATACCAACTGCTTTAAGTATGGTATGCACTGTACCATGCTTACGTGGACTACCATTAATAATTACTGTGTTCATTTGCTTTAAATTAGGATGTAGAATTCCTGACCCGCCATAATTAGGCAGGTAAACCATTAAAACATAAAGGCGTATGATTACTTAGCTAAGCTCTCAAAGTACAAATCCACAATCTTATTCAAACCCTCCTCTATCCTGTTCCACCCCTCTACCGATGATATGTTAACCCCATTGAAATGGCTATCGGAACGAGAGCGAAGGGCTAGATAGGTTACTCCTGCAATCACAATGGCAATAAGAGGTTCAACCTCTTGCGCAATACCCAACTTTTCGGTGAGCAAACGGGTGAAACCTGCGCCTTTTTCCTCCCTATCGGCCGCAAGTTGATTTGTAAGGTTATTCCTCTCCACTAGTTCCCAAATTAGTATTTCTTGCAGTTCCTTATTGCCTCGCATCTCCGTTAGCTGCCCGTGCAATATCTGTTTGGTAAGCTCACGTAAGTAGTTCATGTCAGCTAGCCTAGCCGAATCTATTTGGCCAAAAAGCTTATCAACATTTAGCCAGAAATCCTTTTGGTAAGCATAGGCTTTTAGCAGTCCGTCCAACCCTCCAAAATATCGGTAAATAAGAACCTTGTCAACATCAGCCTCTTTGGCTACTGTGTTTACACCAATATTCCTAAACCCTTCCCTACATATTATTGTGCCCACAGCATCAATTAGCCGCTGCATTGTTTGCTCTTTATCTCGTTGTGGTGCCATAGCTTAATTTTTGTTACCATCTGGTGACAAAAGTATGTCACTATTTGGTGACTACAAAATTTTTCGTCAACTATTTTATTCATCATCACATCTTTTTTCCCACTGATGCACAAAATCGAACCATCCGCAATATATTTTCAGATAATGCTCAATATCATATGGCTAATTCCTATAAAATGATAACTTTAAAGAGCGTCAACAGTAAATTTTATTGCCATGATAAAAGATTTAAGAGAGTTGTTGGGTTCCGAAGATTCCGAGACCCTATTCAGCATCATAAAACATGATGATTCCATTGATTTCGATAAAAAACTTGTTGCGGGGAGGATTCTACACGAAAGGAGCTACGACACACACAAGCTAAGAGAGGAGAAAAATAGGCTCATAAAAAGCCTTGAGGAGCGAGTAAATGCATACAACAACTACCCCCTTCATGTGGCAAGAAATAAAAAAGTAGTTAGAACCGAGTTTCTATTTAGCTTAGCGTATGTTAGCCTATTCCTACTAATTGGCTTGTGGCAAAACATATTTAGCAGTGAGCAAATTGAGTGGTTCTCTGTAAGCATCCTGTTGGCACTAACCTTGGCTTTTGTAGCATATAAAGCAGCAACCTTTAAGCGCCGCTTAAAGCTGCTCCACGATGCCGACAAAAAGGATAGAGAGGTGCTACGATGTAGGCTCTACCATATTAATAACGAGTGGGCATTCTAACTAAAAAAGGCCTCAATTGAGGCCTTTTTGTTTTGTGTTTTGTGTTGTACTACATAGCGCAGCAGTGCTCAACAGCAATCCGTACGCCAATAGCTATAAGAATTATTCCGCCCACTACCTCCATACGCTTCCCGAAATGGGCTCCTGTTTTCTTCCCAAAAAGAATCCCAAGCATGGAAGCAACAAAGGTTACTGAACCAATTAAAAAGAAAGCAACAATCATATTAACTTCCACAAGAGCAAAGCTTACACCAACAACCAGCGCATCAATGCTAGTGGCTAAGGCCATGCCCACCATAACCTTAAGNNTGCAAAGGATCAAGGTTTTTATCCTCATCCTCCTTTCTGCTCTCAAGTATCATTTTAATGCCTAATATGGAAAGCAATCCAAGAGCAATCCAATGGTCTATAGGAGCAATTAATTCCCTAATGGTTAAACCTCCCAACCAGCCAATTATGGGCATTACAGCCTGAAATGCGGCAAGTACAATGGCAATACGTACTGCCTGCCAAAAAAGTATCTCCTTTTTAAGCAGCCCACTTGAAACTGAAACAGCAAAGGAATCGAACGAAAGCCCAACTGCAAGTAGGGCAAGGGTTATTATATCCATAGGTTATTATTTTGCGGCACAAAGATATCAAATCATTTAAATACCAACTTTTGGGGATTGATGCCAAGAAACATACAACATACTTTTGCGGTGTATTTTAAATTAATCTAATTTAATATGAAGCGTCTGTTTTTTGTGATGATGATTGGGTTCTCCGCTTTGAGAATCAGTGCTCAGGATAGCACAGCAGTAGAAACAAACTCTCGCTTAACCATTGGTGGCTACGGACATGTTGATTACAACCAGCCTCTATCTAGCGACACTAGAAATAATGGCAAGCTGGATGTGCATAGGGTAGTGCTACTTTTTAACTACAACTTTAGCGATAAGTTAAACCTGGTTACCGAGCTAGAACTGGAGCACGTATCGGAAGTTTACGTTGAGCAAGCATACCTTGGCTACAAGGTTCTGCCCAACCTTGAGCTACGTGCGGGTTTAATGCTTATTCCTTTTGGCATTGTTAATGAGTACCACGAGCCCCCCACATTTTTTGGAGTTGAACGCCCATTGGTTGACAACACAATTATTCCCACAACTTGGCGCGAAATTGGATTTGGTGTATCAGGAAACATTCAGAGTGTAGGATTAAAATACCAGCTTTACCTTGTGAACGGATTCAACGGTTACGATGGTAGCGGAAAATTCTCTGGTTCAGGAGGCTTTAGAAAGGGGCGTCAAAAAGGCGCTGAGTCCTACATCTCATCACCCAACATCTCCATGAGGGTTGAGCACCTAACCACTCCTTCACTAAAGATTGGCCTTTCTGGTTACTTTGGCGATTCTCAGTCAACCCTATTTAACAAGATTAGCAAGGATGATGCCGCTGCCGAAGCAAAAGCCGACTCTAGCGTGGTTAACATTGCTATGGTTGGTGCCGATTATCAGTTTAAGTACAAACGCTTCCAGAGCAGAGCCCTTGTTGCTTATGCAAATATTGGCAACACAGAGCAGTACAATCAGTTTGTGGGTACAGACCTTGGCAGCGCCATGCTTGGCTGGTACGTTGAGGCAGGCTATAGAGTGCTAGATTTTAAAGCAGCTGGTCACGATATATCACTTTCACCATTTGCCCGCATCGAGCGCATAAACACACATTTTAGCACCACTGGTAACCTAACAGCAAAGGATAACTACGACCTTACCGCACTTTTTGCCGGATTCTCATTGCACCTTAGCAAGCAAGCCGTGTTCAAAACCGACTTGGAGCTTCGTAAAACAGCAGCCGACTCTGAATACTCTAAAATATTGAACATTGGAGTAGGTTTCATGTTTTAAATGCAATAACAAAACAAGTATATGGCAAACACTTTACTCCTAATGGTATTCTGGCTTAACCTACTAATGATTAAACCAGAAACAGCATCACAAAAGGTGCTTTTCAAAATGGCAGAAAAGTATTTTGGCGATAACGCAGAGCTGGTTCTTGTTACCCCCGACCTGGAGGCCAACATACAAGGTGAGTTCTACAAAGTTGTGGGTGTAACTACTGCAGGAGTTGGCTTTATTGGCAAAGCGAATGGCCGTGGCCATCAATTCACCTTTGCAGCACTTTTCACCAGCGATGGCAAAATACTGGAAGTAAAGGTAACCGAATACACCTCGGCCTATGGCACCGAAGTTTGCAACACGGCTTGGCTTAAACGGTTCAGGGGAAAAAGCGCAGAGTCGCTTACTCTGGGGGTGGATGTAGAAGCAGTGTCTGGTGCCACCATATCGTCAACAGGATTGGTTACAAAGCTAAATCAGATAGGTAAAAACTTGAAAAAGCTATAAAAATCGCTAAGATTTTGGGGTTAAAGCTTTTTCGATTTAGGCAAGGTGAAGGTAAATGTACTTCCCTTGCCTTTTTCCGTTTCTATACGAAGAGAGCCACCATTTCGCTCAACAAAGCGTTGGGTTAGCTTTAAGCCTAACCCTGCTCCCTTCTCGTTATTGGTGCCAAGGGTTGATATATTTCCTAAGCCGTTGAGCAGAGTGTTGGCCATATCGGTGCTCATACCAATACCCGTGTCGGTTACAGATACTTCAACAACACTGGGCAAATCGGCAACCCTCACATCTACATCACCATTTTTAGGGGTAAACTTTATGGCGTTGGTAATAAGGTTTCGGAGAATGGTTTTCACCATTTCGCCATCGAAAATTGCCTCTAGAGCACCATTGGAATGAAAGTTTAAGTTAACTCCCTTAGCCGAGGCAATGTTTGAAAGGAGTGCCATTGTGTCACTTATAATCGTATTTACATTGTTTGCAACGGGCTTAAAGCTAACCTCACGCTGAGAACGAGCCCATTCCAGCAAGTTCTCCAGTAAAGCGTATGTCTCCTCGGCAGTGTTTTTAACCGATAGCAGAATCTCATCCTTTGACTCATCATTGAGTGCGGCCCGAGGATCGGAGTAAACTCCCATTAAGCTGCTTATTGCCCCTATGGGCGAACGTAAATCGTGAGCAATTATGGAGAAGAGCTGATCCTTCATGGCGTTAGCCTCCTGCAAGGTAATTTCGGCCTGCTTTATGCGGGTAATATCAGCAATAGTAACAAGCACCGTAGCCACCTCCGTTGAAACCTCGGTTTTAAGCTTAACCAAATTGGTTAAAAAGTAGCTAATATCGCCTCCTTCATGCATAAAGGGTATTTCCAAACGGTAGGAGTCCGATGAACCTTTTACAAGACTATCCATAACCTCTCCCAGCTGGTGCTGAGCCGAGGGTAACACGCTACCCAAAAAGTTGCTCCATGTATATGCGTTACCATTTCGCCAGCTTAGCAGCACTTGAGCCTCATCGCTCACGGTTAAGCGGTTTGTATTCAGATTAACTATTAGTGTTCCCAACCCAGCTAGCTCTTGAGCTCGTTTTAGCTCTTGCCTACTCTCAAAAAGCTCCTCCTCTATCTTTTTGCGTATGGTTATATCCTCAATTAAGGCCACCATATGAGATATTAGTCCTTTTGAGTTCTTTACTGCCTTAACCGAAACCTTACAGTAAACCACCTGCCCATCGGACCTAATGTAGCGCTTCTCCACATTGTAGCCATCGCTTTGGTGTGTTAAAAGCATGTTATACATTACCGTATCGCGGGACCTATCATCGGGAAAGGTAACCTCCTCCACAAAGTGACCAATAAGGTCGGATTGGCTGTAGCCCAAAATATCAAGCAACTTGCTATTAACGCTTAACCACTGGCGCTGCTTAGAAACCTCGGCCATTCCCACCAAATCGGACTCAAAAAACAACCTATACTTTAGCTCGCGCTCGGCCAGCTGCAGTTCGGCATTACGGCGCTGAGTAATGTCGTGCGATATGGCTATAACGCTGGGCTCATCCTCAATGGTGAGGGACATCAGGTTGGCTTCTATATAAAAATGCTCCCCATTTTTCTTTTTATGTATGCGATAGGGAATTCGGTACGAACCCTTTTGCACCGCTGTATTTATTGATACGCTTGTTGCCGATGGCTCTGCAGATATTATGGAGTAGTGCTGCCCAATAATCTCGTCCATTGCGTAACCATAAAGATGCAAAAAGGCCTGATTAGCATCCTTAATAACACCTGTAACAGGATTAATAACCAGAACAGAATCAATGTTAAGATCGAAAAGAGCCCGATACTTTTTCTCTTTTTCAAGAATTTCTATCTCGGCAAACTTCTGCTTTGTTATATCCTGGGTTAACCCAACTATTCTAATGTCACCCTTTTCATTAAGGTACGACTCCCCTTTTATCCTAAAGTACTTTGTTTCGCCATTCAGTAAAATATGCTTTATATCCATGCTAAACTGAGATGGGCTATTAACGGCATCATGATAAACCGACATAAACTTGTCCTTATCATCAGGATGAATCATCTCTAGGTACTCGGTAAAAGTAGGGGCAGGCATTTCGGGCTTCAACCCAAACAAACGATACCCTTCGCTCGACCAATTAAGAGTGCTATCCTTGGGAATAAACTCCCAACTGGCAATTTGCCCTATCTGCAACGCCTGATCAAGCAGGGCTTTATTCGCCTTGAGCTCAAACTCCACAATACCCTTTCGCTCTATTTGCGACAGCAAACTACTATTCAAAGCCTTTAGCTCAAGGGTTTGTCGTTGTACCTCGGTTTCTATACGATCATTTGTTTTGCTAAGCTCATCTATCGCATCGCGCTTTTCGCGTAGCACAACAGATATAAGCAAACTTGTAAAAGCCAGTATGGTGAGCAAAAAGAAGACATTTGCCTGAACAGACATGGGCAGCAAATCCGATCGCACCTCAATGGGTATCGCCAATGATAATGCGTACACCCCAATGTATATGGGCATAACTAATGGCCTATTTCTAATTGCCAAAAAGAGAAATATGGCAAACGCCATTACACTCAATAGGAAAGGATACGCATAGGTAGGACTAAGTAAAAGGATGGATAATATGCTGATTATTGAAACCAAAATTGTTAATAAAATATCGAGCTTCGAAAATTTACTACTTGTAAGCACTTTTAAATTTGACAAGGAGACGTAAACGGTGCTAAGCACCACCAACCCAACAAGAATGCTTATCCATTGGTACTGAACACCATTCCCAAAAGAAACACTTACTTCGTACCCCAACAGAAATGGCGCTCCAGCCAGAACAAAGGCTCCAAACAAAGGAACAAACAGCATGGCTAGTAGGGCAATAACCAAGCCCTTTGAACTGGATTCCATAATATTGCTGGGTAAGTACTTCCCAATTAGCAAAGCAGACACAATAACCACCATGGCTTCTACTGCTATTCGGAGTAACAGTAGTGTGGGAGTTGCATTTTTAAGCAATACAATAACCATCGATACCACAACGCCTAACAAAAAGCCCCACAGCCATTTCCTCTTGTGTAACAGGAGTGCACCAAGCATAATACCACTGGGAATCCAAATTTGAATTCCCTGTAAATCTGGTTCCCATAGCAATACAGAAACAACAGCCAACAGAATATAGATAGTTGCTATAGAGCCATTCCCCACTATTTTTCCATGCCAGCTATTTGCCGCCAGTTCCATAAGACGTAGTTTAACGGTTGATTGCAATTTTTTTGTCAACAGATCAGTCTATTCCTCCACCACAAGTAGCCCAAATATAAGTGGGCTTATCATAAAAACACATATCCATTACAAAATGTTCCAAGTTACGTCAAATCGAACTTGTTAATAATAATCCTCCAAATATTTTGCTGATTAAAACATATTATTATAATTTCATGTAACTTTTTAAAAAGGAGATGAATAGCAGCAACACCTATAACTGGAACGGAAAAACAATACTAATTGTTGAAGATGACCCCTCGAGCATCATGCTCATGGATATTATCCTCTCTCCAACCGATGCTACCCTTCTTTTTGCTGGCACTGGCGCCGATGCCCTCCGTTACGTAAAGGACAACAGTTCCATTGATCTTGTTTTAATGGATATTAGACTCCCCGATATAAGTGGCATTGAAATTACTAAGCAAATAAAAGCAGTTAGACCAAATATTACCATTATTGCGCAAACAGCTTGCGCCTTTGTTGATGATATGGAACGCAGCCTTAACGCAGGTTGTGCAGGATTCTTTACCAAACCAATAGTTGCCAGCGAACTGTTAGAAACCATCAACTGCTTCTTTGAACCCGAGGTTAAGAAGAGCTTTCGCACTAAAACCATCTTGCTGTAGATCACACAAAAGCAAAAGCCTGCTTTGTGTCAATTACTTCCCAATCAACATAAAAAACAACACTATTACAAGCTTATGGTACAAGTATACCGCTTATTACCATGCTTGTATTACATACTAGTACTGGCCACTACCACTACTTATTTACACAAACCAGTGCCACATAGCCATCCTTTTACATATTAAGCGCTATTTTTGTAGAAATCATTTGTCATGGATTTCAATATTACGTCTGAGTTTAGCCCTACAGGAGACCAACCTGAAGCCATTAGGCAGCTTGCCGAAGGCCTTAGGCAAAGCGAGAGGCACCAAACACTTCTTGGGGTTACTGGTTCTGGAAAGACATTTACCGTGGCTAACGTTATTGCCGAGGTAAACCGTCCCGCACTTATACTAAGCCACAATAAAACCCTTGCAGCTCAGCTTTACGGAGAGTTTAAACACTTTTTCCCAAACAATGCTGTAGAGTACTTTGTGTCGTACTACGATTACTACCAGCCAGAGGCATACCTCCCTGTTACCGACACATACATAGAAAAGGACTTATCCATTAACGATGAGATAGAAAAGTTGCGCCTTAGCGCCACATCGGCACTCTTATCGGGAAGGCGCGATGTTATTGTTGTATCGTCGGTATCGTGCCTCTACGGTATTGGAAACCCTGCCGACTTTCATAGCAACACAGTAAACGTAAAGGTTGGCCAAACGGTTAGCCGTAACCAATTCCTACGTAAACTTGTTGATGGGCTCTACTCGCGGAACGAGGTTGAGTTTAAACGCGGAACTTTTAGAGTAAAGGGCGATACCGTTGATATTTTTGTTGCCTACGGCGATTACGCTTTTCGCATTGTATTCTGGGGCGACGACATTGAGGCCATTGAGTCGTTCGATCCATTATCGGGGAACAAAATTGACAACCTAAACGAAGCAACTATATACCCTGCAAACATATTTGTTACCACACGTGAGCGCATAAACCTTGCAATTAACCAAATCCAGGACGACCTAGTAAAGCAAATAACCTTTCTAAAGGCACACGATAAGCACATTGAAGCTAAACGCCTTCAGCAAAGGGTTGAGTACGATATGGAGATGATTAAGGAACTGGGATACTGCCCTGGCATAGAGAACTACTCGCGCTACTTCGATGGTCGCCCACCGGGTATGCGCCCATTCTGTTTGCTCGATTACTTCCCTCAGGATTTTATAACCATTATAGACGAAAGCCACGTAACCATTCCTCAGATTAGGGCAATGTATGGAGGCGACCATAGCCGCAAGCAAAACCTTGTAGAGTACGGCTTCCGTCTTCCTGCTGCAATTGACAATAGGCCTCTGCGGTTTGAGGAGTTTGAGGGAATTATTGGACAAGCCATATACGTAAGTGCAACCCCCGCCGACTACGAATTGGAACGCAGTAATGGTGTTATTATTGAACAGCTAATTAGACCAACCGGACTACTAGACCCTATCATTGAAGTACGGCCAAGTCTTAATCAGGTTGATGATTTGGTTGGGGAAATTAACGATCGTGCTGCCCGCGATGAACGTGTTCTGGTTACTACCCTTACCAAACGTATGGCCGAAGAGCTGGTTAAGTACTTTGCCCGCCTAGATATACGTTGCCGCTACATCCACTCCGATGTTGATACGCTTGAGCGCGTGGAGATTATGGAGGATTTGCGAAAAGGACTTTTCGATGTACTAGTGGGCGTTAACCTACTCCGCGAGGGTCTGGACCTACCAGAAGTCTCTTTAGTTGCCATTCTCGATGCCGATAAGGAGGGATTCCTTCGCTCCGCACGCTCCTTAACACAAACCGCGGGTAGAGCTGCGCGTAACATTAACGGTAGGGTAATAATGTATGCCGACAAGATGACCGAATCCATGCGCGTTACTATTGATGAAACAAACCGGCGTCGCGAGAAGCAATTGCTTTACAATCAACAGAATGGTATTACCCCTCAGCAAATTGTTAAGAATCGCGAATCGGTACTTGGAGTGGATCCCTCACCTAAACCAGAGAGAAAGCGCATCTACACGGAACCGGAAAAGATTGACTACGCCGCCGACCCTGTTGTTAAGTTCATGGGAGCCGATGCCCTTAAAAAAGCTATAGATAAAGCGAAAAAATCTATGGAGGAAGCCGCAAAGCAGCTAGACTTTATACAAGCAGCCCGTTTCCGTGATGAGATGTATGCCCTGCAGAAGCAACTGGATAGTTTAAAACATTAGCAATCCGCATAAACAAAAAAGGCCGTCCCTGTGAGGATGGCCTTTTGGTTAGTAAAATATACTAGCCCAGATGTTGGGCTGCAAACTGCTTTACACGTTCCAAATCTTCTGGTGTATCTACGGCTAGAGTCTCCATATTGGTTTTTGCAACACGAATACGGTACCCATTCTCAATCCACCTAAGCTGCTCCAGCGACTCAGCCAGTTCTAGTGGCGATTGCTCTAGAACTGTGATCTCCCTTAGCGCTTTTGCACGGTATGCATACAATCCAATGTGCTTATAGTATGTATGGCGGGCAGCCCACTCCTTTTGCTCCACTCCACGTAAAAATGGAATCACCGAACGACTAAAGTAAATAGCATCACCTGCTAAGTTTAGTACAACCTTAGGGCTATTGGCATTAAAAATATCATCAGTAGATGAAAATGGCTTAACAAGCGTGGCAATATCAACATTCTCCTCGTCGAAACAACCAATTAGCTTACGTAGCTGCTCCGTTTGAATAAACGGCTCATCGCCCTGAATATTCACCACAACGTCAAATGCTTCGCCAGTTAGCGTTTCAGCTTTAGCAAGAGCCTCGGCACACCTATCTGTACCACTTTTATGCTCAGTGGAAGTCATAATAACCCTACCGCCAAACGATATTACAGCCTTCTCTATACGTACATCATCTGTTGCAACAAAGGCATAACCAAAAACTGCCGATGCTCTTTCGTAAACCCACTGAATCATAGGCTTACCAGCAATATCAGCAAGAGGTTTCCCCGGAAACCTAGTTGAGGCAAAACGTGCAGGAATAAGAGCTAATACTCGCATATTCACAAAATTTTAGGCAAAGATAAATAAGAATAAAACGCAAACAGCAAACCTGTGCATATGCTTTTAAATAATCAACCAACACTCAAGTAGAATGTGGCTGAATTAATGGTTGCAATTTTTTATGAAACTACTTGCCGTTAATAATTCAATTGCAATGAGTTAATTTAATATATTAGGTAATTGATTTCCATAACACAATCGCCATGCATTTAACCCTAATTACAGTTTTTTTAATAATCTCCTTAAATGCTTTTAGTCAAGCACGCTCAATTCATGTTCTAGTAGCATTGTGCGACAATGAGAACCAAGGAATTGTTCCTGTACCTAAGAAAATAGGAAATGGTCAAGATCCCCTAAACAATCTTTACTGGGGATGTGCGTATGGAGTAAAAACCTATTTCAAAAAACAACCAGATTGGATTCTTGTAAAGCAATACAAGAATCCATCGACAATAATATATGAACGGTTGATATTTAAGCACAAGGATTCTTCTGTATTCCTCATTGCTGATGCATATAATGGAGCCAAGATAAAACAAACAACAATTGATTTTCTACACTACTCTGCTGGTCATTTAAAAACAATGGCTTTTATTGGAAACGATACAGTAAAAATGGGAGGTAACGCAAATTTACTATGTTACATTGGGCATAATGGGTTAATGGATTTTTCGCTCAGTAGCAATCCTAAACCAACCGACAATAAAAAAAGAGAAGTAGTTATTTTGGCTTGTTCAAGTAAGTCCTTTTTTGAAGAACCCATAAAGTCAACAGGTGCATATCCTTTAATATGGACAACCAACCTAATGTGTCCAGAGGCTTACACTTTAAAAGCCATCTTGGATTCATGGATTAAATGTGAATCTAATGAACTGATAAGATCAAATGCAGCAAAAACCTACCATCAGTACCAAAAATGTGGAATAAAAGGGGCTAATAAACTATTTGTAACAGGATATTCCCATACAAGGCAATAATCCTGACAACGGAAATTGATAGAACACTCTAATGTAAAACAATTATAAAATGATGCGAATATTAGCCCTACTACTAATAATAATACTTTCCAGATTTAACACCCTTGGGCAACTGGATAGCACATGGAACCTGCTTATTGTAAAGAAAGGGAAGCAGATTGAGTTAAAAGACGACATGGCAAAGTATAGTAGTTCAGGATTCTATCTCCACAGAAACTGTTTGTATGATGTTATCCTTCTTAATGAAGCGATGCATACACTTAAACTAATAGGAATAAGACCAGACTCGCTAACGTTTATTTCAATAGCCAATAATACTGTCCGAGATACCCTTGTAATTCACTATAAAGAGATTGATAAGATCTTACTTGTAAAAAACTGGTTGTCAAATTCTAGAAAAGAAATAAAATGCGCCAAGTACAACTTTGTTTTCCATAAGTCTCCAATAAATTACACATTCCCTAGCAAATACGATTACATCTTCTCTGTAGATGAAAAAATGAGCGAACTTCATCCTAGACTTACCCACCAAGGAATTAAATACTTCTATGAGTACCAAGGTAAGTTATACTTTCATTCATCCATAGAGGTTCAACAACCCAACATTAGCAATAAGGAAAAAGCAAATGCGCTTAAGGCAGCAGCAATAGCACTAGACTTACTCATTAACAGAAGGATTACCGTTACAATAAGAAAATAGAAGAGATAAAGGGATTACTACTAATACACGCAACTTTCACACCCATACTGTTTGCTTGAATAATAGAATTATATCCTTATATGCTCTCGGGAGATGCCTTTATTAACAATACAAGACCAAACTCGCACTCGTTTGCATAAGTCGTTACGCACACCTTTGGCCTACCCCCAAAAAAGAAGCGCCCCCGAACACGACGTGTCCGGGGGCGCTAAGGGTCG
>DHVO01000060.1 GCA_002412705.1 Bacteroidales bacterium UBA5206
TACAGATGTTTGCGCTAATTTTGGCAAATTACTTTCCCTGCTTAAAAACAATGTCTTGTTTTGTGTATTTGTTTATCTTTGCGACTCAATAAAACAATGAGTTCTATTGATTTTAACCTATGTTTAATACTTAAAACTAGCCTTCCTTAATGAGAAAATGGCGTATTGAGGACTCTGCCGAACTTTACAACATAAAGGGTTGGGGAATTAACTACTTTTCAATTAACGACAAGGGTAACGTTGTTGTAAGCCCTAGAAAAGATGGTAATGAGGTTGACCTTAGAGAGTTGGTAGAGGAGCTACAGCTGCATGATGTGTCTGCACCAATGTTGGTTCGCTTTCCCGATATTCTGGATAGCCGAATTGAGAAGATGTCGAGCTGCTTTAAAGTAGCCGCTGAGGAGTATAATTATACTGGCCAAAACTTTATTATATACCCAATCAAGGTAAACCAAATGCGACCTGTGGTTGAGGAAATAGTTGGCCATGGTAAGAAATTTAATATTGGTCTGGAGGCCGGCTCTAAGCCAGAGCTACATGCTGTTATTGCAATCAATACCGATAACGATTCTCTTATAATTTGCAATGGCTATAAGGATGAGGCTTACATTGAACTAGCGCTTTTAGCACAGAAAATGGGTCGGAGAATCTTCCTGGTTATTGAGAAGATGAATGAGCTAAAGCTAATTGCCAAGGTTGCTAAGCGCCTTAACATTAAGCCAAATCTGGGAATAAGGATTAAGCTCTCTAGCTCAGGAAGCGGAAAGTGGGAGGACTCAGGTGGCGATGTTAGCAAGTTTGGTTTAACATCTAGTGAACTGCTAGAAGCCCTAGACTTCTTAGAAAGAAAAGATCTTAAGGATTGCCTTCGCTTGGTGCATTTCCATATTGGTAGCCAGGTAACCAAAATCCGTCGCATAAAAATTGCACTTCGTGAAGCATCGCAGTTCTATGTAGAGCTGCACAAGTTGGGTTTCAATATCGATTTTGTTGATATTGGCGGTGGCTTGGGCGTTGATTACGATGGGACTCGCTCATCGAGTAGTGAGAGTAGCGTTAACTATAGCATTCAGGAGTATGTTAACGATGCTGTAGCAACCATGGTTGATGCCAGCGATAAAAATGGTATTGCACACCCAAATGTGATTACCGAATCGGGTCGCTCGTTAACCGCTCATCACTCCGTGCTAATTTTTGAGGTTAAGGAAACGGCAAGTACTCCTAAGTGGGACGAGAATGAGGAGCTAGCAGAAGATGCTCATGAATTGGTTAAGGAGTTGTATATGCTTTGGGATCAGCTAAATCAGCCTCGTATGCTTGAAACATGGCACGATGCTCAGCAGATTCGTGAAGAAGCCCTTGATAGATTTACCCTCGGACTACTTGATCTTAAAACCCGAGCACAGGTAGAGCGCCTATTCTGGTCTATCGCAAAGGATATCCACCAAATGACCAATGAGCTTAAGCATGTTCCAGAGGAACTTCTCTCTTTGCCTAAGCTGTTGTCCGATAAGTATTTTTGTAACTTCTCTCTATTCCAATCACTGCCAGATTCGTGGGCTATCGATCAGATTTTCCCTATAATCCCAATTCAGCGACTAGATGAGAAGCCAGACAGATCGGCAACGCTACAGGATATTACCTGCGACTCCGATGGTAAAATAGATAACTTTATATCTACTAGAAACTTATCTTATTACCTGCCAGTTCATTCCTTGAAACCAAAGGAATCCTATTACATTGGGGTATTTCTTGTTGGTGCTTATCAGGAGATTCTGGGCGATTTGCATAATCTTTTTGGCGATACAAATGCTGTTCACGTATCGGTAAACAGTAAAGGCTATACCATTGATCAGATAATTGATGGTGAAACCGTTGCTGAGGTGCTTGACTACGTACAGTACAACTCCAAAAAATTAGTACGTACCGTTGAGACATGGGTTACAGCATCGGTAAAGGCAGGAGTAATTACCACTGAGGAGGGTAAAGAGTTCTTATCAAATTACCGTTCTGGTTTGTATGGTTATACCTACTTAGAGTAAACTACTTAGTTAACATATCCAGAGGAGTAGCTATGGTTTACCATATCTGCTCCTTTTTTATTGTAGTTTTTTAATTGTGGAGCATATTTTTGCTTCGCTTATATGGCGATAATGCGTAGATACTTTTCTGAATACATTTCTCACTATAGGGCTACTCTTTCTCTAGGCATTCCCTTGGTTCTGGGACAGGCTGGACAAATTGTGCTTGGTTTTGTTGATGGAGCTATGATTGGCCAATATGGTACCAACGAGTTGGCTGCTGCCTCGTTTGTTACCAATATGTTTAATTTACCCATTCTGTTTGGTTTGGGGTTTTCCTATGCATTAACACCTCTTGTTGGACAGCTTTACGGTAGAAAGGCGCATTTTGAGGTAGGATCGTTGCTAAAAAACAGCCTTATTGCTAATGCTGCTGTTGGTGTGCTGCTATCGGTTGCAATGTATGTTTTTCTTCTTAACTTAAAGCGAATGGGACAGCCAGAGGAACTTTACCCTCTAATTATTCCCTATTTCTGGACCAACCTTATTTCGCTTATTTTTATAATGCTCTTTAATGCCTTTAAGCAATTTGCCGATGGAATTACCGATACAAAAACATCGATGTGGATAATGCTTATGGGCAATGCCTTTAATGTGCTGGGAAACTGGGTGCTTATTTATGGAAAGTTTGGATTTCCTGAGATGGGCCTACTTGGAGCAGGTATTGCCACGCTTTCCTCTCGGATTTTAATGGTTTTTGCATTTCTTGGAGTATTCTTTTTAACAAAAAAGTACACCCGTTTTTTGGTTGGGTATAAACGGAGCGGCTATAGCCGTCAGCATCATAAAACACTAAACAAAATGGGGGTTATGGTGGGATTGCAAATGGCCATGGAGTCGGGTATTTTTAACCTAAGTACAATAATGGTTGGCTGGCTTGGAAGCGTTGCGTTAGCAGCGCATCATGTGGCAATTACCATTCAAACGCTAGGATTTATGACCTACTACGGCATAGGTGCAGCAACAGCTGTTAGGGTAAGTAACTACTACGGAAGGGGCGATGTTGGTAATGTAAAAAAAGCAGCAACAAGTGGTTTGCATATTATTTGGTTACTTGCAGCAATGCTCATGGTATTCCTGTTTGTATTTAGGTTTGATATTGCAGCAATTTTCAATAACAATCCTGATGTAATAGCACTGGTTGGTACCTTGCTTGTTATAGGTATATCATACCAACTAAGCGATGGTTTACAGGTTAACTATGCAAATGCACTGCGTGGCATTTCTGAGGTGAAAGCAATGGCGCTAATATCTTTTGTGGGGTACTTTCTTATTGCCTTACCTGCTGGTTATTTACTGGGAATAACATGGAATTTAGGAATAACTGGAATATGGTTAGGTTTCCCAATAGGGTTAACTCTAGCAGGTGTAATGTTCTTTTTTTGGTTTAGGCGGTGTACGCGCACATAAGGAGCAGCAGTATAAAAATGGAGTTCATTTGTTTGAGCATAGATTAATCATATAGAAGAAAAGGGGCATTTGCCCCTTTTTTAGTTCTTCTTCTCTACGTCCTCTTTTCCTGTGTTTAGCTCCCTGTCGAGAATCTCCTTAACAACTTCTGGGTCAATTCGTTTTGCAATTATCTTTTTATCCTTGTCTAGGATGTAAATAACTGGGGTTGAGTATATATCATAGTTGTTTCGGAAATTCGAGTTCATTTTTGGATCCCAAACGTTTATCCAGTTTAGCTTGTTTTGTTCAATGTACTCAAACCATTTTGGCTGGTCGCCCTGTGTGTACACTGCATATACAACAAACCCCTTGTCTTTATAATCGTTGTAAAGTTTTAGTAATTCAGGGGTTACTTTTTTACAGTGGCTACAAGTAGGATCCCAAAAATAAACAACGCTTACAGGAGCTGCTATCTGATGCAGATTTTGCGTTACTCCCTTGTTATCGGGCAGGATAAGGTTTGCTGCTTTTGCCCCAATTAAATTTGGTTTTAAAGCGTTAACTCGTTCCTCAATCTTGCCCATTACCTTAGTATCGACCCACGATACCTGTCCCGATAGGTAGTACTTCTCCGCTAGGTGAACAAATACGGCATCCATTCCCATTATGTTCGAGGTTTGATACTTATTAAATAGGAATGATAATACGTACTGGTACATGTTGTCATTTACCTTTGACATCTCAATAACCCTGTCGGCTTCTTTAGAAATGGTATCTGGAATGGGAATAAGTACCTTATCGAAATACATGTTTAGTCGTCCTTCCAGAATGGGGGTGCGAATTAAGCCCTCATCAGAAAAGGCAATACCATCAAAAAAGTGATTCCTGTTAAAGTGATAGGCTTTTGCCCACCTTACCGAGTCAGGATTTGCGTGGTTTGGGGAAACATGAAACTCAGGCGTTTCAAGGGGTTTCATTGCCTTGATAATATTAGCTAATAGCGTGTTTGGGTTTTCGTTAATAACCTTGTCCCAGTTGCTTTTAACCTCTCTGTCAATGGTGTCAATTTCATCCTTAATTGTTTTTGCCAATCGGGTGTCGTCGGCATTTTCCTTCATCTTATCCTGAAGTGCTTTTATGCTGGTTTGCTTTTCAACCATGTATCGCTGGTAGTTTGCAAATGCTGTATTTTCAGGGCTATTTACAAAGTTAAGGCTACCTAGCAAATCGTTTTGCTGGGTGGTTAGCTCAAACTTTTGGTTTTGGTTGCCAACAAGAATCTCAAAGTAGTTCATTGAGGGGAGAATAACCAGGTATATTCCGCTTTTTAGCTTCTCTTTCCCTTCAAATAGGGCTGTTCCATTGGCGCTAATAAGTGAAGTGTCCTGAACGTACTTCTTATCGCCAAGGTGATACCCAAGTAACAGCTGGCCACTTGTAAGCCCATCGATTTGAACTTTAATGCTATACTCCTGAGCAGTAGTTGTAAGTTGAAATCCAACTAATAGGAATAGGATTAGAACTAGTTTGCTAATATTACTTTTCATGGGTCTTTTATTTATGTTTTGCCCTATTGTCTTGATTTGAAAATAGGTGCACTGCAGTTATATTTGCCTTTTCAAAAATTGTTCCAACGTAATTAGCTTAAACAAACATGGCGCTAATTAAGTTTACGCCAGAACCCCATATTTGCCATAATTAATGGCAAATATGCATTTGTTGGTGCTTTTTGCTCTTGTATCAACAAAAGTAGCATTTCTATTGTTATTTGGATAAAAAGCATGTAATGGAAAAACATAATAACCGCCTTTCGTTAGAAACTAGCCCATACTTACTACAACATTCTCACAACCCAGTAGATTGGTATCCTTGGGGCGATGAAGCCTTAAGCAAAGCCCGTGCTGAGAATAAGCTACTGCTTATAAGCGTTGGCTACAGTAGCTGCCACTGGTGCCATGTGATGGAGAGGGAAACCTTTTCTAATCCTGCTATTGCAGATGTTATGAATAGATACTTTATTAACATCAAGGTTGATAGGGAGGAGCGCCCAGATATTGACCAGATTTACATGAATGCCGTGCAGATAATTACACGTAGTGGGGGTTGGCCGCTTAACTGCTTTGCATTGCCCGATGGTAGACCTGTATTTGGAGGAACTTACTATAAATCGGATCAGTGGTTAAATGTACTTGAGAGCCTTGCTGCTACTTGGCAGAACGATCCTTCACGGGTGCTAGAGGTTGCAGAGGAGCTCACGATGGGGGTTTCTACTTCGGAGCTTATAACAACCAAGCGAGAGGTGAAACCGTTTGACCAGAACGCTATTCATATTTATGTTGATAAATGGAAAAAACAGTTCGATAATCATTTTGGAGGAAGCAAGGGGGCACCCAAATTCCCTATGCCCGGAAGTTTGCTTTTTCTGCTTAGGTATGGTAATCTTGCTGGCGATGAGCAGGTGTTATGCTATGTGAATAACACACTAAATAGAATGGCTAGTGGTGGTATTTACGACCATTTGGGCGGTGGCTTTTCACGTTACTCCGTTGATGAACGTTGGCTTGTGCCTCACTTCGAAAAGATGCTTTACGATAATGCTCAGCTGGTTAGCTTGTACTCGCAAGCCTATAAAAAGGAGTTAAACCCTGTTTATGAGCGGGTTGTAGCGCATACCATTGGGTTCATGCTGCGTGAGCTAAAAGCAAAAACAGGTGGTTTTTATAGTTCCCTTGATGCCGATAGCGAAGGAAAGGAGGGAGCGTATTACACCTTCACAAAGCAGCAGGTTGATGAGCTGTTGGGCGACGATTCAGAGGTGTTCTCTGTTGCTTACGGTGTTTCGGCTGCAGGCACAATTAATGGAACCAATGTGTTAAATAAGTGCGCATCAAGTAGCCAAATATCGTCACTGTTTTCCAAGAGTAAGGAGGAGGTTGCTCAAATAATTGAGCAATCGCTCACAGTACTTTTTGCACATAGGGAATCGAGGCCCAAGCCTAGTACCGACACCAAAATTTTAACCAGTTGGAATGCGTTAGCCATAAATGCTTTTGTTGATGCGTACATTGCTTTTGGTAACGATAGCTATTTACGTGAGGCCATAGAGTGCGCTAACTTCTTGATGGAAAACGTTATTGATGAGGAATTTAATGTTAATAGATCCTATTGTGCGGGCAAGTCGTGTGTTAGTGGTTTTCTAGACGATTACGCCTTTACCGCCAATAGCTTTTTGTATTTGTATCGCGTAACGTTTGATACCAAGTGGCTTACTTACTCTAAGAAGTTGGTAGATCGTATGGTAGATCTGTTTTATCACTCTGCGTCGGGTATGTTTTACTATGCATCATCCAAAAGCAAGCAGCTAATTGTGCGTAAAATGGAGCTAATGGATGGCGTAATTCCCTCATCATCGTCTGTTGCAGCACAGGTTCTGCTTGATATTGGTCGCATACAGAATAGTCCAACCTATGTTGATATGGCATCGCAAATGGTGGCAAATATATCGGATCAGCTCACCTATGCTGGCCCCTATGTTTACAGTTGGGCCGATTGCGCGGTAAAACTTTTGCTTCCTGTGGCTAGTTTACATGTAGCATTGCAAGGAGGGAATAGTGTTTACAATGAGGTGCTTAAGCAATCGTTATATCCCAATATTTATCCGCATGCAGAGTTAGAAAAAAAGGGAAATGAGCTACAGCTATGTACTGGCAATACATGTGGTGAGCCCATAACCTCAGTTGATAATGTGGTGAAAGAGCTCTGTAGGGTTTGGATGGGGAAGTAAGGTGTAAGGCTAAAGGAGAAAGTGTTAGATAGTAGTATTTAGTGTATTGTCGTTTACCGTTTTACTTTTTACTTTTCACGTTTTACTATTTTAAGAATAGTCTCTGTTGTGGGTGAAATTTTAAAGCGGTTGTCTATACGGTGCCCAACCAGCCAAACAATGTCGTTATTGGAGCAAAGAACCATGATGCACTCCTTCTCGTGTAGTGGGATTTTTTTATCGATTAAGTAGTCCGATACCTTTTTAAACCCCTTCATGCCCAGTGGGCTAAACTTATCGCCCTTTTGCCATGGGCGTAGGGTTAAGGGAAACGATAGCTTTGCAGCATCCAGCATCGCTACCATTGGCGATTTATCAATTGTCTCGTTTGCTACATTTTTACGCTCCAGAGTCAACTCAATGGGACTGGTTATGTGATGTGTTTGCTCATCAATAAAAACCTCTTCTGGATTTATGCTGATAATTGGGCAAACAACCAAGAGCTCCCTATCCTTTACCAATTGGTAGTTTTTAATTCTAAATACTTTTCCCGACTGAGCATTTAGGTTGTCAACTATTTGGTTTGCGATTGCGGCAGAGAAGCCTAGCCGATTTAGGTCTTCGCGCAAGAAGAAATTGCCAAAAGCCTCTTCTTTTAGCAATGGGATAGAGTACGTTCTGGTTAATCCAACTTCTCTTACAACCCTTTGTTTTATGCGTTGCATCTCTGAATCAACAATTTGCCACGCTTCTTGCAGATGTAATGTGGTATTGTAAATTGATTTTTTTGCTGTGCCGCTAATTATGCTAAGCTCGGGCAAAACATTATGCCTAATTCTATTGCGCGCGTACTTAACAGTTGCGTTTGTGGAATCCTCCCTAAACCCAAAGCTATTGGCTTTGGCAAAGTCCTTAATCTCGTTTCTGCTGGCAAAAAGGATGGGTCTAATGTACTTGCCATTTACGGCTTTAATACCTGTTAACCCTTTTAATCCTGTTCCTCGGGTTAGGTTTATGAGCACAGTTTCGGCAACATCATCGTTGTTGTGCGCAATGGCAACCTTAGTGTAACCATGCTCTGCGCAGAGCTCTGTAAACCAGCCATACCTTAGCTCACGGGCGGCAACTTGAATGGATAGCTTATTTTCCTTGGCAAAGGCGTTTGTGTTAAACACCTTTGCATGAAGGGGAATGCTATATTGTGCGCATTGCTGCTCAACAAATGCTTGATCTCCATTGGACTCATCGCCTCGAAGTGAAAAATTGCAGTGTGCAACGCTAAAGGATATGTTTGCTAATCGGAACAGGTGAAGCATAACCATTGAGTCAATTCCACCGCTAACGGCCAACAGTAGCTTATCGCTTTGCGAAAAAAGCAGGTTTTCCTTAGTGTATTGTAAAAAGTTACTCAGCATGGCTAATTGTTGTATTAAGCGTTTTTAGAATTGCGCTGGCCTTTAGCAAACACTCATCGTACTCCTGTGCAGCGTTTGCCTTTGCAGTAATTGCACTCCCCACAGAGAAGGAGAGGTACTTTTTCTTCTCATTGTATAGCAAGCTGCGTATTACCACGTTAAAATCAAAATCGCCATTGGGGCTTATATAGCCAACAGTTCCAGAGTAAAGACCACGTTGCGATACCTCGTACTCATCAATAATTTGCATAGCTCTAACCTTTGGGGCACCTGTCATAGAGCCCATGGGGAATGTTGCCCTAACTATGCTGGAAAAACTAGCGTTTGGCTCTAGCTTACAGCTAACTGTTGATATCATCTGGTGAACCTGTCGGAAAGGGTAAATACCGCAAAGCTCATCAACGTTAACAGTTCCTTTACTCGCAATACGCGATAAATCGTTCCTAACCAAATCAACAATCATAATGTTCTCCGCTCGTTCCTTAGGGCTTTGGCTAAGAGTTAATTGGTTTGCTGCATCTAGTTCAGAAGTTGCTCCACGGGCAATGGTTCCTTTTATGGGCTGACTAATGAGTGTATTGTTGCTCTTGGCAATATACCTTTCGGGGCTTGCGCACAAAAGGTATTGGCTGTTATCCTTAAAAAAGGCAGAGTAGGGTGTTGGCGATGTGGCCAGCAGCTGCCTCTGCGTATTGTAAGGGTCAAAACCTTTTGGATTGGTAAAAAATTCAATACAGTAGTTTATTTCATAAATATCGCCCTGCTGAATGTGGTTTTGAATTTTGCTAAAATTATCAATGTATTGCTTTCTGCTTACCCTAGCAGTAAAGGAATTTGGGAAGTGTAGAGGTGGAGCGGTTTGTGGTTGCTTGCATAACTCGCCAAGAAAAGCGATAATGGCAGCAGGGGTATTGTTACTTGCATAGTAATGGGCTGTAAGCTCATTACCAGCTACAGTAATTACTATTTCGGGAACAAAGAATTGTAGCGTGGGGAACAATAGGTTATCCCTATTTTTAGACGATAAGTCCTCTATTTCATTTTTTAGGTCGTACGATATATAACCAAAAAGCCAGTCGTTGGTATTATCGGCAGTAAACTTATCCAGCTGCTGCAAGCAGTTGGTATCTACCTCGAGTATGGCTAAGGAGCCAAACCCTGCAACAACCTCGTATTTATTATAGTTTGTAGTAGTGGGATTTGCTGCTTTAATATCATTTGATAGCAGTACCGATGCATGGCTAAAACCCTTAGCCATGCCTATTAGGTTCTGCCTAATTGTGTTTGTGCAGCTTACGCTTCTTGTAATGGATGCTCGCATGGCACAAAAGTAGGAAAAACGAGTGGTTGGCTCTAATGTATTAGCTCAAAAAAAGAAAGCGGGGAAAATTTGATTCCCCGCTTTTAGTATAGTTCAAAGAACATGTTACCTATTGGACAGATAGCTAGATACACCCTCTTGTGTTGCACTCATGGCCTTGTCGCCCATTTTCCAGTTGGCAGGACAAACCTCGCCATTCTCCTCAAAGTATTGTAACGCATCAACCATTCTAAGCGCCTCATCGATGCTACGGCCAAGTGGCATATCGTTTACGAGCTGATGACGAACAACGCCATGCTTATCAATAAGGAATAGTCCGCGATACGATTGTGGGGTGCCAGAGAACGAAACGTTTCCATTATCGTCGTATTCATAGTTACCGGCAAGTACATCATAGTTCTCCGATATGGTTTTGGCTAAATCCGAAACAAGCGGATAAGTAACTCCTTTAATACCACCATCTTTAAGATCGGTTTGTAGCCATTTCCAGTGAGAGAACTCCGAGTCAACAGAACAGCCAACTATTTCGGTGTTACGTTTTTTGAATTCATCAAGTTTATCCTGGAAAGCAAGAAGCTCTGTTGGACAAACAAATGTAAAGTCGGCAGGGTAAAAGAAGAATATTACATACTTTTTACCCTTAAACTTATCAAGGCTAAATTTATCTACAATTTCGCCACCGTTAATTACTGCTTTTGCGCTAAATTTTGGCGCGCTTTTTCCTACTAATACAGCCATTGTAATATTAATTTGATTTGCGTTTAGATACCATCACAACTCAGAACATTGTAAAATGTTCAATTTTGTTGAAAAGTAAAAGTGCTTTATTTTCCAGATGATGCACTGGGTTATAATCATCGTTATTTTGCCCTATCGGGCGGCATTTATTCATAAGGGGTGATTCTAGGTGCATGTGGGCGGAAGTTTGGGAACCTAGTTCTAGACTCGCTTCCTAACCAGAAAAGTTCTGCACTGGCCCCTTCGGGTAGAACGGGAAAGTAGTTTAATCTTATTTGTAATGTGTTAAACACTAGGTTCTCGTTACGTATTCTTACCCCAAAGCCAATGGAAGAGTAGGAGGGAGAATCAGAAAGTACGGCGTACTTCTCCGAAATAAATCCAATATCGGTATATGCAAAGAAGGCGAATTTAAAGCCATAAACATATAACGGGCTAAATGCTAGGGTTTCCAAGCTAATTAGCAACCTGTTATTTCCCGATGGTGGTGTGCCGTTCAATCCCCGTGGTTCTACATTTCCATCAAGCAGGAGGTACTCTCTTTCTCCCTCTAAACGGGAATTTCCCTTGGTAAAATCGACTCTAAAAAATTGGCGTATATCAAGTTTTTGAAAATGGAATAGCCCAGTTACGTAGGTTCCAATCATCCTAAAGGTAACCTGTTCTAGCTTGCCCTTGGTGTTAATGTATGTACCAAATCGGGATAGTCCATATAGGTAACCAAACTCTCCAACATCGGCAGCGGAGAGCTCCGTTCCAACGTAATACCTGTTTTCAAATTCACCCAGTTCGTATCCAGCAGTAGTTGAAACAAGAAATCCAGTAGGAATATCCTCGGTTCTACCATAGGAGTAAATAAGGTTGGCTTTGTAAAGTTTCTGCCGACTAATGCTTATTCCCGCGAGGTATGTGGTTTTGTTATGAAAGTATGGGTTAGTTGATGGGGTAACTTTTGGTCTATCGGTGAAATAGGTGGTTTTTATACGGGTCGTTAGGGCAAATTGGTTAGGGAGCTCAGGTTGGGTAATATCCTTATTGTATAGTGCCCAACCAGCCCATAAATCACCAATGGTAACCTTATGCGTTCCCAGCGAGTCTATTCTTTTAAAGTTGTAAGGGCTCCGTCCAAAATGTAAGCTTGCCCCCCCAGCTAGTTTTGTTTTGGATGAGTAAAAGTCCCTTTGTACCGCAATATCTGTAGTGTTATAGCCCAGTCCATGCCTATAAGAAAGATTGCCTTTAAAAAAGGTGTTGTAAAGGTTTGAAGAAGTAAGCTCAGCTCTTTGACCCCATGGATTCTCTTCATTGCTTGCATCGTAGTATAGATAAGCATTGAATCCAATTCCAAGTCCGGCCAAATTTTTATCGTAGATTTTTGCCCTGCCTTTGTCTTTATCTGATATTGATCCGTCAAAACCAATAGACCAAACATCTTTTGTTATAACAGTTACGCGTACTAGATTGCTTGATAATCCTGTAGAATCGAGCACAATGTAAGCATCCTCTACAAAGGAAAGGTTACGGAGTATTTCTTCTGTTTCGGCAAAATCGATAGGGTCAACTTGTTGGTTGGGTTTAAACAGTAAGTGGTTTTTTATGGTGAATTTTCGGGTTTCTACGTGTAGCTTGTTCCCAAAGCGTTCAACTCCACTAATAGGTGATTTTGAGGTGTCGGAAACGCTGTAGCCAAACGGGTCTAACCTAATAATATTTACCTGAGCAATGGTTTTCCCTCTATAGGGGCTAAACTTAGATTCGGCGTCGGTTCCCGCAAAAATTTGTTGCTGGTTATTGGGCCTTGTCGATCTAAAGAAAAGGCCATGAAGCTCTTTTGTTACAATGGATTTTTTTGCATTATCCTTTAGCTTAATATAAAACTCGCTTGTCCTTTTCTGTTTCGATGTGTCGGGTTCCTGCATTTTCTCCCTGAATATACTCAGTGAGTCAGGGGTGTTAATAGGTGCTGTTATAAGATTGCCTTGTAGCTGAGCGCGGGTGGTAGTTGATAGCAATACTAAAAACGATACCCCCAGTAGCTGGGGGTAGAAAACTCTTTTGATATTTATTTTGTACCCAGTCATAGGCTGGATCCTCGTTTTACAAAACTATAAGTCTTTAACAAATTTCTTAGCATTTATCTCAACCTTAAGTATAAAGAAGTAATTATCCTCATCAAGAGGCAAGAACTGGTAGTTTAGCGTTTCACCCGTTTTTCTGGCTATATCAATAAGTCCCAGGCCTGCACCTCCTTTTTCCGAGAGTCTTCCCTCTTTTATTTGGCGCTTGTACATTTGCTTTAGCTCATCGGGAGTTGCAGTGTTTACGGTAATTAGGGCTTGCTCCAGATGATCTTTATGCTTACTAGCTACTTTGTTTGATGTAATAACATAGTAAGTATCGTTTTTCTTGCCTATTATGAATAATCCGTTTCCGATATTTCGTTCTTTAATCTCGTCGGAGTGCTTATTCATATTTTGTAGGGTTTCAACCATTACATGGTAAACCTTTCGTTGCACAGAACGCTCCTCGCTATTCTTCTCCATATCCGATTCAGCCATTTGGGTAAACATCTTGGTTATTTCGTGACTGAATTCTCCTAGGTAAACTAATGAGAAGCCATTGTCTATCATCTCATCGTATATGTTGGAGATAGATTTAATGAAGTTAAATGTCAAATTCATCTTTGTGGGGTTTGCTTAGTTATGGCCAAAACACTCATTTAATCTGTTTTGTTGCACTAATAATTTCCAAATATATTAATTCAAAAGCTGTTGATGAACATTTATGAGGTAAAAAATGAAAAAGGTCGGATAATTTCCGACCTTTCCATGCAACGTATTAATGATTATTGTTTTACGCCAAGTACTTCTTTGCCTTGGTTAAAGCGAATATCTTTTGGGATATTGGCATCGGCAACCCTATTTAAATCGGCTTGTAGGCCTTCACGAACAAAGCCTTTTTCCTCGAATAGCCTTTTTACCTCGTCGTAGTTTCCTTCACCTTGAAGCTTAAGAATCATTCCACCAAGTGAGTTCACGGCTTCTTTCATCTTATCGTAGTTTATGGTGTAGGTACCAGTTTCTGTGCTGCGGGTAAATGCTCCCTGCTCCTCAAGGTAGTAAAAGGTTAGCATGTTGGCCTTACCATGCGATGATGATGCCCCAAACCTAACAGAACGGAATATACCTGCAACAAAGGTTACGTAGTTATCCATCATGTCTTTGTTTGGAAGTTCGCCCATTTCTGCAAGTTGACCTACAAGATATAACCCTAGAATATCGGCTTTAGCCTCTTCTATACGGCTATACATTTCTTTTAAGGATTCTCTTACGCTACCCTTGCCGTTAATGGTTTGTTTAATACCAAGGCCGTGAGCAACTTCGTGAAACATGGTGTTTTCAAAGAAAGCCTCAAATTTGATGTGCTTCTGCTGAGTCTCATCAATAAGGATATTGCTAATAGGTACAAGTATTTTATCGAACTTATACTTCATGGAGTTCTTTAGCTGCAATTTGCGGCTACCCTTTTCAACGTGAACCTTAGGGTCGTTGGGAAGGTTAATGGCAATAGTTTTGCTACCTGCGTTGCAATCGCCAGCATAGAAAACGGCATCATAAACACCTAGGTCAGAATCGGAACCAGGTACCTCTGCTTTATATGCCGCTTCGGTAGGAAGACTTTCCTGTAGAGCAGGTAAAAGCTCGGCAAAACGTGCTAGCTTTTGGCTCCACTCATTATCCTTAATTAGGATGAACGATTCAAACGCTGCTTTGTAGTTGTAAAGGGCGTCCTCATAGTTTTCGATAGGCCCCACCACAAAGTCGATGTTATTGGTTTTCATGTCCATCCATGCCATGTCACTAGCAAGGTACTCGCTGCTTTGGAGGGCATCGGCTCTAAGGGTTAGGTAGTTCTTTAATCCTTCATCTTCGGCAAGTTGAGCAGCCTGGCGAATTAAGTCGGCGGCTTTGTCTAAATGTTCTTTGTAGAACACATGGTATGGAATAGATTCTAACTTTCCATTTGCATCGCGGCGAACTACTGTGTAAAGGCTTGTTTTGGAGTCAGATTCGAAAAGGTCGAACTCCTCTTTGGTCATATCACTAGGATATAGGTTTGCTCCAAGTGGTTTCTCTCCAATTCCCTCAATAAAAGGCGCATTCCCATTAAGGCGTTCCCATGGGCCGTAGTTAATTAGAATGAATTGGCGAGTGGCTTCATCGTTTGCCTTGGCAAGGATTTCATCTTTATCTCCATAAGCTTGCAGCCAAAAGAGCTGATCCATAATTTGTGCAGCATCGAAAAGTAGAGGAAGCATCTGCTTCTCCTTTTCAGACAAGTGGCTGATGTCTGTTTTAAGATCAACCGTTACGAATTGATCTACCTTTTTCTGCATGTCTGGCGAGTTTTTTTGCTGGCAGCTTGTAGTAAAAACCATTACGGCTGCAGCATAGATTAAAAACTTTTTCATTGCTATAGATTTATGTTTGCTAGGTTTATTTCTCTTCTAAAACATCGTCGGAGTTGAACGTGAAGCCCAATCGTTTACCCGTTTGAATTTTAGAGTTCTCAATTTTCGTGTTCATTTGCGCTACCGATGCAATTTTAACCATATCGTATGGCGGAACTAAAAGATCGAACTCAAGGGTGTAAAGAATCGCGCTCTCAATAATTTTCTTAACCGATTCCTTGTCAATTATGGCTGATCCAAAATTGTTGTAAAGGAATCCCATTTGGCGTTTCCCCTCAACAAAGTAATGGTGTTCCTGATTTATAAAAACTCTACCTACAAGGTATCCTAAGTCATCTAACCTGTTATACTTAAAGGAGTCGGTAAGGAAGTTATAAATGTTAATTACCCCGCAGTAGGAGTTTAGCCTATCTTGCTGAACATAGGAAAGTTTCCAGATGTTGTGGTCCCTATCGAATTCAAAGGTGTTGGAGTGCATGCTAAATATCAGAATATCACCTGCAACCCTTATTTCTGCTTCGAACTTGCCCCTATCCCTATACTCAAGTTTTACACGCTTATCGGCACCTTTTAAGAAAAGGTTATACTCGTTGGCCATTTCGTGCAAAACTTCTTTAATAAGGTTAAATACCTCAAATGTATTGTCGTAAACCTTTTGCTTAAGGGATGATTTTTCAACTAACGTTTTAATAATTAGTTCCCGAGGATCGGATTTAGGATTGTCCATTTCTTTGTTTTTACAAGCAAAATTAAACAAAAGCCCTAAGAATGCGGTGCATTTCCTAGGGCAATATTATTTGTTATTTAGTATGCAATTGCAAATAGAGCTCGCTGTGTTGATGGCTTCCCTGTTACAATACACTTTCCTTCCTCTTTTTCTCCATCTAACGGAATGCAGCGTATGGTTGCCTTAGTTTCTTCCTTAATGCGCTCTTCTGTTTCTGTTGTTCCATCCCAATGAGCAAGAATGAAGCCTCCCTTAGTGTTTAGCACCTGCTTAAATTCATCGTAGGTTTCAACCTTTGTGGTTTTTTCTTCCCGTAACTTAAGCGCTTTTTGGAAAATATTATCCTGTATTTCGATTAGTAGCTGTTCAACCCTTTCGGCTACAGCGCTTTGCTCAACATACATTTTCTCCAGAGTATCCCTGCGTGCAATCTCAACGGTTCCCTTTTCTAGATCCTTAGGACCAATAGCAATTCTAACAGGTACGCCCTTTAGCTCATGTTCTGCAAATTTGAAGCCGGGTTTTAAATTATCTCTGTCATCAAACTGAACGCTAATTCCCTTTGCCTCTAGTTGTAATTTAAGTTCTTTAACCTTTTCAGCAACTCTACTAAGTTCCTCTTCACCTTTAAAAATAGGAACAAAAACAACTTGAATAGGAGCTAGTTTTGGAGGAAGAACCAACCCGTTGTCATCGGAATGAGCCATAACCAGTGCACCCATTAGTCGGGTGGAAACGCCCCACGAAGTAGCCCAAACATATTCTAACGCTCCCTCTTTTGATGCAAACTTTACATCGAATGCTTTTGCGAAATTTTGCCCTAAGAAGTGGGATGTACCTGCTTGAAGCGCTTTACCATCCTGCATTAGCGCTTCAATGCTATAGGTGTCAACTGCTCCAGCAAAACGTTCGGAGTCCGACTTGGTACCAATGGTAACCGGAACGCCCATGAAACCTTGAACAAAGTCAGAGTAAACACCAATCATTGTTTTGGCTTCCTCTATAGCTTCTGCTTTAGTGGCATGTGCAGTATGGCCTTCTTGCCAAAGGAATTCTGCTGTGCGAAGAAATAGGCGCGTACGCATTTCCCAGCGAACAACGTTAGCCCATTGGTTTAGCTTTATGGGTAAATCGCGATAGGATTGTATCCATCCGCGATAGGTATTCCATATAATGGTTTCTGAAGTAGGCCTAACAATTAGCTCCTCTTCTAGCTTTGCATCTTCGTCCACAACAACACCTTTGCCATCGGGATCGTTTTTTAAGCGGTAGTGGGTTACTATGGCACACTCTTTGGCAAATCCTTCAACGTGGCTAGCCTCTTTGCTAAAGAATGATTTCGGGATGAATAACGGGAAATAGGCGTTTTGATGTCCAGTTTCTTTGAACATTTTATCAAGTTGAGCTTGCATTTTTTCCCAAATAGCGTATCCATAGGGCTTTATAACCATGCAACCTCTAACGGCAGAATGCTCTGCTAATCCCGCTTTAATCACGATGTCGGTGTACCACTGAGAATAATTATCTTCTCTGCTTGTAATTTCTTTAGCCATTTGTGTCTTTGGTATGAATTTTGTTCTTAATTCGATGTAAAAACAGCAACAAAGTAACGAAATAAAACGATAATTATAAATATCCTAAAATTTAGGAGGTGGATTATGAAAACTAAACTTACACTTTACGGATTGGCTATAGCAGGATTAACCTTAGCATCGTGCGCAGGAAGCCTGACAGTGAGCCGCTCAACCGTAACTCCTGTTGACGATATTTACTATTCGCCAAATAAGAGTTATGTGGTTGAGGAACGCGTTGAGAAACCTCAGCGCGAGATGACCTCCTCTGCTTTAAAAATGGCAGAAATAGAACAAAAGTATCAAGAAATAATATCTCAGGATACAACAGGGAAAATTGATACAGTTATTTACAAGGCAGAGTCAACCAATCCTTA
>DHVO01000219.1 GCA_002412705.1 Bacteroidales bacterium UBA5206
ATACAATCCCGTTGCCGTAACATACTAAAGAAAATGAGCAAGAAAAAAGTCACGTTTTTTTAACCCTTTTACAGCATCCAACCAGCTTTAGGGCATCATTTTATTCGTTGACATAAAAGCATAAAAGGTTAACTTTGCTATCCTATTCTAAGAAAATCAAAAGGCTATAGATATGTTCACTATCAGCAAAAAGAGGTTACTCGCTCCAAACATCTACCTTATGGAGGTGGATGCTCCACGCGTTGCCAAATCGGCACAACCAGGGCAGTTTGTTATTGTACGCGTTCGTGAAAAGGGCGAGCGCATACCGCTAACCATTGCCGATTACAACCGCGAAAAGGGCACCGTAACCATTGTTACCCAAACCATAGGTGCATCAACCCGTTTGATTTGTGCTCTTGAAGAGGGCGAGGCACTCCTTGATTTTGCAGGCCCGCTAGGACAGCCATCGGAGCTAATTCACGAAACCGACGAGCAGCTAGCCGGAAAGAAAATCCTGTTTATTGGTGGTGGAGTAGGAACGGCTCCTGTTTACCCTCAGGTTAAGTACCTTAGCGAGCGCGGCTTTAAGCCCGATGTTATTATTGGCGCAAAAACCAAGGAGATTGTTATTATGGAGGAGGAGATGCGCGCCGTTACTAACAACTACTACCTTGCCACCGATGATGGTAGCTCTGGATTTAAAGGTTTAGTAACCGATATGCTAAGAGATTTGGTGCAAAACCAAGGCAAGCAGTACGACCTTGTGGTAACCATTGGCCCAATGATAATGATGAAATTTGTTACCCTCTTAACCAAAGAGCTAGGCATTAAAACCATTGCCAGTCTTAACACCCTTATGGTTGATGGAACTGGAATGTGCGGAGCATGTAGGGTAAGCGTTGGCGGTCAAACCCGCTTTACCTGCGTTGACGGGCCCGAGTTTGATGCCCACCTTGTTGATTTTGACGAGGCCATGCGCCGTCAGAACATGTACCGCTCAATAGAGGGACAGAAGTTAGCCGAGCTAGAGCATAAAGATCATAACTGCAAAATAGGTAGAAACAAGTAATGGCAGCAAAGGCACCAAGAGTTCCGGTTAGGGAGCAGCTCCCAGCAGAACGTATAAAGAATTTTAACGAGGTTTGCTTTGGGTACAACGCCAGCGAAGCAATGCAAGAGGCCGAACGCTGCATTCAATGCAAAAATCCACGCTGCGTGCAGGCTTGTCCAGTGTACATTCAGATACCCCAGTTTATTAAGGCAATTAAGGAGAACCGTTTTGGCGATGCCGCCGATATTATTGCTGAGGACTCCAGCCTACCCGCTGTATGCGGAAGGGTTTGCCCACAGGAGTCGCAGTGCGAAGGCGCATGTATCCTTGGCGTAAAGGGCGAACCTGTTGCCATTGGCAAGCTAGAGCGCTTTGTTGCCGATTGGGGACGTACAGAGAACTACTACAAACCCATTGAAACCACTCATAACGGCTACAAGGTTGCAGTAATTGGCAGCGGCCCTGCAGGGCTTGCCTGTGCTACCGACCTTGCCAAGTGGGGATATCAGGTTAAGATATTTGAGGCGCTTCACCGCCCAGGAGGAGTGCTTGAGTACGGTATTCCTGAGTTCCGTTTGCCTAAAGACGATGTTGTACGCTACGAGGTTAACAACGTGGTAAAGCTTGGCGTTGAGATTGAGACTGATGTTATTGTGGGTCGCACCATCACCATTGATGAGCTGCTAGATACCGAAGGCTACCACGCAGTGTTCATTGGCTCAGGTGCTGGCTTGCCAAAGTTTATGAATATCCCTGGCGAGAACTTCAACGGAGTGGTATCGGCAAATGAGTTCCTAACCCGTACCAACCTTATGAAGGCGTTTGACCCCGAGTACGATACCCCAATTTACGTTGGAAAACGCGTTGCCGTAGTTGGTGGTGGTAACGTGGCAATGGATGCCGCACGTACTGCGCGCCGCTTAGGTGCCGAGGTTTACCTTGTTTACCGCCGTAGCGAGAAGGAACTTCCTGCTCGTGTAGAAGAGGTTCACCACGCAAAGGAAGAGGGCATCATCTTAAAGCTGCTAAACAACCCAACAGAGGTTCTTGGCGACGAAAAGGGCTGGGTAAAAGGCCTACGCTGCATAAAAATGGACCTAGGCGAACCCGATGAGAGCGGACGCCGCCGCCCCATTGAGGTTAAAGGTTCTGAGTTTGACATTGAGTGCGATGTGGTTATTATGTCGCTAGGCACCTCCCCTAACCCACTAATTGCAGGCACAACCCCTGGCCTAACAACCGAGCGTTGGGGCGGTATTGTTGCCAACGAGGAAACCGGTGAAACATCACGCGAGGGTGTTTTTGCTGGTGGCGATGCTGTAACTGGCGCTGCAACGGTAATCCTTGCAATGGGCGCTGGTCGCAAGGCTGCAAAGCAGATAGATGTTTACGTGAGGGAGAAATTCGGGAAGTAGAAACACAGAGGCTCTGAGGTAAAGGAGAACACAGAGGCTTTTTTATAAGATATAGATATTGGATTAACCCTGATAGGCACATTGGGCTATCAGGGTTTTTCTTTACACCCCCCTGAACACCACAAAGCATCTCACCACCGAGTTATACAACCAATATTTATGCTAAATTTGACAAAAACAGCATAAAATGAAGTTAAAACACCTACGTAAGTGAAAAATATTGAAAACAAAAATATTACGAGTTGGCAGTCAGTTATAAACGAACCTCATTTCAAGAAAAATATTGAGAAAGAGTGGAATATTATGCTCGACAAGAATCTCACAGAAAGACATTATCATAAATTCTTAATAGACAATGCGGGCTTATTTCTTGGAAATGAAAATTGCCATTTAGTTATTTCAAAGCTTAAACTAGGAAGTGACTTTGAAACTGATTTTGTAACAATTTCAGACGGATTTAGTAATGGGAATCGGTTTGAATTAATCGAAATCAAACAACCAGAAACAAAACTATTTACAGAAAAAGGAATTGTCTCCGCGGATTTTAATCAAGCGATTCAACAAATACGAAATTGGAAAAGATGGCTAATAGACAATCGAACTTGGTTTAAAAATTACTTACCCACAATTAATACAAGAGTAATATCAAACTCTCAACTAAGATTTAAAATTATAATTGGTCGCAGGTTAACCAATCCGCTCGATATAGAAAAAAGAAATCAGATAGCAGATGAGATCGGAGCAGAAATTAGATCTTTTGACTATTTAACTGACAAATTTAAAAAGCGAATATTTAAACATACGACATGGCTGGAAGGAGACAAAGAAGATTACGGAGAACTCCTCGCAAATCCATTCTACAAAGCATTTTCTGATTCCGAATGGAAACAGTTTTGTAACTCAGAACAAATTTCAGGTTCTCATTTTTATAGCCATCACTGTGAGAGTATTTTAAAATATCGAAAATACAATGACAAAATTAAAGAAAATCTAACGCAATGACATTCATGGCATGGGGCATAGTTCGCTTCAGTAAAATTCACTCAGTCTAACTTGTAGTTTTACTCCGCTCTGGTAAAATACTCAGATGACTGCAACTACCTCATAGCACACGACATCCTTTTCCCTGAGAGGAACATCCAAATTAATCTTTACGACGAAATCAATATCAGCAAAGAAAATCAAGGATTCTTTTAGAACAATGGGAGACTGAATTAACCCTGATAGGCACATTGGGCTATCAGGGTTTTTCTTTATACCCCCCTGAACACCACAAAGCATCTCAACACCGAGTTATACAACCAATATTTATGCTAAATTTGACAAAAACAGCATAAAATGAAGTTAACCACCCTTGAAACAGCAGAACAGGTTCCCTTTAGTATAGATGGGCGCAAAATGTTTACCTCGGCCAATGCAGAGCTAATACACCTAACCCTAAAGCCCAACGAGAAAATAGAGTCACACACAAATCCGTTTGATGTAGTATTTTATGTTATTGAAGGCACTGGCTGCATAAGAGTTGAGAACGAATCGGTAGATGTATCGGCAAACAACACCCTACATGTTAGCGCTGGGCTACAACGCGGAATGTGCAACACGGGTGATACAAACCTAAGGGTACTTGTAGTAAAGCTTTTCGGATAGCAATCCTGCCAAGGTGTAACTACTCAAGTTAAATGGATTCTACACACGCATCAAAAGCCATTTACACGGCAAGAATTAATAAAGCCATTGATTTTATTGAGGCTAATCTGCACAATCCCATTTCCCTTGAGGAAATTGCCGTGGCAGCTAACTTCTCTAAATTCCACTTCAACAGGCTATTCCACACTGCCGTTGGGGAAACTCCCTTTCAATTTGTAAGCAGGATACGGTTGGAAAAAGCTGCATCGTTGCTACAAAGCATACCCAACTCATCAATAGCCGAAATTGCCCACAGGTGTGGCTTTACAGATAAATCAATCTTTTCCAGGAACTTTAAGCAGCTATACGGCATATCGGCATCGCAGTTCAAAAAAGAGCTATCGCTAAAGAGCAATATAAGTCAACAGCAAAGCAATTCGCAGCAACAGACAGGGAAGCCAACCATGTACTTTTGTCCTGAATCACAAACCATTAAATGGAGGACAAACATGAAGCTTTGCAAAGAGGTAGAAGTAAAAGGGCTACCCAAAATGACACTTGTTTACGTTAGGAATATCGGCCCCTACAATGGCGACCAGCAGATGTTTCAACAGCTACGCGATAAGCTGTTTACTTGGGCAGCAGCTAGAGGATTGATGAATTTGGACAGCACCCGCTTTTTAGTTCTTTACCACGATAATCCTACAACAGCGGTAAGCAGTAACCTTCGCATGAGCCTTTGCCTTACAGTACCAGAGAATATAAAGGTTGATGGGGAAATAGGCCGAATGGTGCTGGAGGAAGCCAAGTATGCCGTTGCTCAATTTGAGCTACGCGGCAGCGAGTTTGAACTTGCGTGGCAATGGGTTTATGGCCAGTGGCTTCCCAATAGCGGCTACCAACCCGACGATAAGCCTTACTTTGAGCAATACGCAGCTCCACCCCAAAACGGCATTTACAGCATTGAGCTATGCCTTCCCGTTAAACCGCTCTAAAATCCATAAACCGAACAGTAATTTCCCTGTTCGGTTTTTTGTTGTAATTTATAGCGAAAAAGGGAGTTGTTCCTCCCCACAAAACAGCCTCACAACAAAAAAGTTGCATTTACGTTAATAAACAAAATGGCTTTAGGACTTTACTTTTTTAGCTAAAATGGATTAAAGGCTTATACATTTAAACTTTTTCAACTATTTTTCGTCGAATTTCTAGTTGCTAAATAATACAGTATAACTGCTAGTATCCAAAAGTTTACCACTTGGGGATGCTAAAAAAACTTAAAGACAATGGTTGAACTTGATTGGAAAAACTTACCATTTGGTTACATCAAAACCGATTTCAACGTTCGCTGCACCTATAAGGATGGGAAGTGGGGCGAACTAGAGGTATCAGACTCTGAGTACTTCCCTATTCACATTGCCGCAACCGCGCTACACTACGGACAAGAGGCTTTTGAAGGAATGAAAGCTTACCGTGGTAAAGATGGTAAAGTTAGGCTATTCCGTTGGGACGAGAATGCTAAGCGCATGCAGCGCTCTGCAGAGGGAATCCTAATGGCAAAAATACCCGATCACCTTTTCCACGATGCCGTGGTAAAAGCAGTAAAGCTTAACGAGAAGTTTGTGCCACCATACGGAACAGGAGCATCGCTATACATTAGGCCATTGCTATTTGGATCTGGCGCTGAGGTTGGCGTTCGCCCTGCTAAGGAGTACACCTTTATTATTTTTGTAACCCCTGTTGGCCCATACTTTAAGGAAGGTTTTAACCCTGTTCGTATTGCCATTGTTCGCGATAGCGACCGCGCCGCCCCACTAGGCACAGGAACCCTAAAGGTTGGTGGAAACTATGCCGCTAGCCTACGCGGTGTTGAAAGAGCGCATAAGGCGGGCTACGGCTCTCCTATGTACCTTGATGCAAAGGAGAAAAAGTTCATTGATGAGATTGGCGCAGCGAATTTCTTTGGGGTAAAGAACAATACCTATATTACTCCAAAGTCGGAATCGATACTTCCTTCTATTACTAACATGAGCCTTATACAGCTAGCTCAGGACTTAGGACTTAAAGTTGAGCGTAGGCCAATTGCCGAGGAGGAGTTAAGTTCCTTTGAAGAGGTTGGTGCCTGCGGAACTGCTGCTGTTATCTCTCCAATTGGTGAGATTGCTGACCTTGATAGCGGAAAAGTTTACCAATTCTGCAAAGATGGAAAACCAGGCCCTATATCAACAAAACTATACGAAACCCTTGTGGGAATTCAGTATGGTGATGTTGAGGACAGGCATAACTGGGTTACCATTGTTGAGTAACAATACTAAGCAAAAACGCGGGTGCCAGATTCATTTGGCACCCGCGTTCTTTTTAATAGCAACCTAAGACTACAAGTTAAAAAGGTAGCTTATGCTAAACCTTCCCACCATAAACATCTCTCCAAACTTCTCTTTAGATGATATATTCTCATAAACATGATAGCTAACCCTATTGCTTTCTGGGTATGTTACTGGAATAGAGAAGCCAAGTTGAGCACCTAGCAACAAACCATTAAGGTTGTAACTTCCCCAAAAAGCTGGCTCCATCGATATAAAATCAAATTGCTGATATTCTCCACTCTCAATAATAGAGCCACTGCCATCAAGGCTAGTGAAATACATATGGTCATAAAACGACCATGAGAATCGCGTAGCGAAACCAAAATTGAAATTCCGAACTTGCTTACTCACATTTGCCTGCATAAAAGCCGATGTGTAACTTCCCTTTAAATAATCCTTACTATTTTCTGAACTCTCGAAAGCCCAATAGTTATCAACCCAAAAGTAACCAGCACCTCCCAAAGCCTCAATGGTAAACGCCCCCACCTTACCAAACCATTCTACTCCTCCGGTATATGAATAGTCCGCTTTATTTATAAAATATCTATCGCCTAGAATAGAGGTGCGACTGCGGGTTCCAATATTCAAAGAGCCTGTTGCAAATAGGGCTAAATGCGGCAACGGAGAGTAAGAGGCGTTAACCTCTACTCCCCGTCCATAACCAATAAGCGTATAAAGCTGCTTTGCCTGGGTGTGCATTGGAGTAACCAATGCATTTGGCGTATAAAAATCCTTTTGTGCAAGAACTAAACTGCTAAACAATAGAATACTTGCAAAAACAGAAAGCAGAGCTAAAGCAAATTTCTTCATGGCACAGGGCTGTTTAGGTTACCAACGCAGTATTAAATTACAAAAAAGAAAGATAGGCGTTACAACCAAAATCAAACCATGTACCAAAAGTCCAACGTATTGCTACTTTGTTCTAAACATGCCTACTAAATCAATAAGTTCCTTAGATTTTGCAGCTAACTCCTCAGCGCTGGAGGCCATATGTTCCGATGAGCTTGCGTTGTTCTGCGTAAGCTCGTTTAGCTGAAGTATTGCACTATTAATTTGTCCCGCACCGGAGTTCTGCTCTGCACTGGCAGCCGATATTTCCTGAATTAGCTGCGATGTTTTTTCAATTTCAGGAATAAGCTCATCCATTAGCTGCGATGCCGAAGTGGTAATATTTAGAGTACCCTGGGAGAGTTTGCTTATCTCGTCGGCGGCTAAGCGGCTGCGCTCAGCAAGCTTTCGCACCTCGGCAGCCACAACCGCAAAGCCTTTACCATGCTCTCCGGCCCTTGCTGCCTCAACTGCAGCATTAAGCGCCAACAGGTTTGTTTGAAAGGCAATCTCATTAATAATATTTATTTTACCCGCAATGGTTTGAACTGAGGTTAGGCTATCCTTTGATGATTTCCCTAC
>DHVO01000195.1 GCA_002412705.1 Bacteroidales bacterium UBA5206
GGCAGCAAAGCCAGCTCTGATGCAAGATTTTGTCTCTGGGCAACCGTACTCTTTACAAACTCAGCAAAAGCATCGGTTTGGGAAATGGCTTGTAGAGCAAGGTCTGTAGATGGTTTACCTACGTTGTAGGGGAACTTAACGTTGCTTAGAACATTGATAATTTCCTTTGATGCAAAGGCAAGCCCAATGCGCGCTCCAGCCAGTCCCCATGCCTTGGAGAGCGTTTGCAGAACCACCAAATTCTTATACCTATATATTAAAGGTAATACGGAGTGCTGCGGACAAAAATCGATATAGGCCTCATCAACAACAACTATCCCTTTTGATTTTGCAATGATGGACTCAATAACCTCTGGTGCTTGCACGTTGCCTGTGGGATTATTGGGGTTACATATAAAGGTAAGCTTTGGGTTTTGGGCCAATTTCTCTAGCGCATCACTTTTCGAAATTTCAAATTGCTCATTTAATGGCGATTCCAATAGTGCCACATCGTTTATGCTAGCGCACACGCCGTACATCCCATAGGTGGGTGGAAATACTAATGCGCTATCCTTTTGTGGATTGCAGAAACATCTGTAGAGTAGGTCAACCGCTTCGTCGCTGCCATTACCAACAAATATATTCGCTGCATCTACATTTTTGAGATTGGCTATCGCTCGCCTTAGCTCCTCATTCCTTGGGTTGGGATATCTGTTAATCCCATTGGGTAAAGAGGGGAGGGGCGAGTGTGACTCATTTGCATCGAGTAGTACACTTGCACTTCCGCTAAACTCATCGCGTGCCGATGAGTAGGGTGTTAATCGTAATATGTTGGGGCGTAAAAGTTCCGATATCATTTTAGTGTGTGTTGTTTTGTTATACACCCATTTCCTTTAACCTTACTGCTACAGCACGCGCGTGAGCTTCAAGTCCCTCGGCACGGGCAAGCGTAATAGTTGCCTCGGCAAGGTTTTGTAATCCGGTTGGCGTTAGCTGCTGGTAGGTGGTGGTTTTTAAAAAGCTAAGAGTGCTAACCCCGCTCCAGTTACGTGCAAATCCCGAAGTGGGCAATGTATGGTTGGTGCCGCTGGAATAATCGCCAACGCTCTCAGGTGTTAGGTAGCCAAGGAACACCGAACCGGCATTGGTAACCTCTGCTACAAGCTCATTGGGATTTTCAACGGCAAGGATTAGGTGCTCTGGTGCATAGCTGTTGCTAATGGCTATTGCCTCCGTTAAGGTGGACACTAAAATGAGCGACGAGTTAGCAAGACATTTTTCGGCAATTGCTTTTCTGGGTAGCGAACTTAACTGCCTACGAATTTCATCTTGGGTTTCACTTAAAATCCGCTCGCTGTTAGTTAACATAATTATCTGGCTATCCTCGCCGTGTTCGGCCTGAGATAGTACGTCGGCCGAAATAAAGGCTGGATTTGCACCCTCGTCGGCAATCACCAAAACCTCCGATGGCCCAGCAGGCATATCAATAGGTACACCTTGCGATGCCACTTGAATTTTTGCTTCGGTAACGTAGCTGTTACCCGGACCAAAAATTTTATCGACACGTGGAATCGTTTTCGTTCCATATGCCATGGCTGCAATTGCCTGTGCGCCGCCAACCAAAAAAATATCCGCATCAAAAAGTCCAAGTGCGTATAGCAGTTCAGGGGTAGGGTTGGGCGGTGTGCAAAAAATTAGTTCCTTGCATCCTGCTACCTTTGCCGGAATGGCAAGCATGAGCACAGTGCTGATTAAGGGTGCTGTGCCCCCTGGAATGTAGAGGCCAACCCGTTGAAGCGCTCTGTACCTAATGCTACAGGTAACCCCAGCCGTGGTTTCAATGGTTTTATCGGAAGGCAGTTGTGCTGCGTGAAACTTCTCAATATTGCTGTATGCCAAATCAATAGCCTGCTTTATTTTGGAGTTTACGCTGGATGCTGCCTGTGCAATAGACTCTTTGCTTACCCGTAAATCAGGGTTTGTGTACCCATCGAATTCTGCATTTAGCTGGCGTATAGCATTATCACCTCCAGTTTTTACCCTATTTATAATGCTCGCAACACTTTCACTTAGGTTACTATTCTTGCTAGATGGACGCAATAATGCTTCGGTAAGTTGTTTGTTATCAGGATATAGTAGTGCGTTCATGTGTGTGTAATTGATAGTGTGATAACCAATACCTATTTGCCCCACTGCTTCTCACCAAGTTTAAAAGCCGCTTCCTGCTGATTAGGCTTTTGTGCTTCTTGGTGACGCTGCTTGAGCGTTTCGGCCACATCTGCAAGAGAAAGCTCGCGAGAGGCCAGAAGAACCTGGATGTGAAAAAGAAGGTCGGCGGCCTCACTTAGAAAACGCTTATTATCCGGATTTTCTGCTTCAAGAGCCAGTTCAACAGCCTCTTCGCCAACCTTTTTGGCAACTCGTTTTGGCCCAGCCGCAAGCAGTTTTGCTGTGTAGCTCTGTTCGGCTGTATCGTTGCGCCTTTCCTCAATGATATCGGTAAGCATACTTAAAAAGCCAATGCCATTTCTGTTTTCGCTGCTAAAGCAAGTGGCGTTACCTGTGTGGCAAACGGGACCATCGGGAAGAGCGGTTATTAGGAGCGTGTCACCATCGCAGTCTGGAGTTATAGACTTTAGCCTGAGGTAGTTGCCCGATGTTTCGCCTTTAGTCCATATTTGGCGGCGGGTGCGGCTGTAAAAGGTTACAAAGCCCGTTTTGCGGCTAATTTCAAGCGCTTCACGATTCATAAAGCCCAGCATTAGCACTTGGCTTGTGGCTGCATCCTGCACTATTGCAGGTATTAGCCCATTCTGCTTGTCAAAATTTAGGTTTACCATGATTATCTGTTTTTGTCGGTTTATATTACCATCTTCTCAATTGGAACAACTAGAATACCCTCTGCACCAGCATCTTTCAGTTTGTCGATAACGTTCCAAAAATCAACCTCACTAATAACTGAGTGCAACGAGCACCATCCCTCCATTGCAAGAGGGAGAATAGTAGGGCTTTTCATGCCTGGAATAAGGTTTACAATGTCGGTTAACCTGTTTTCGGGGGCGTTTAGCAGTATGTACTTGTTGGATTTAGCCCGTTGAACCGACTCAATTCTAAAAATCAACTTATTGATTAGGTTGATTTTATCCTGACTAAGGTTGCTATTTGCCACAAGCACGGCCTCGCTGCGCATAATAATATCAACCTCGGTTAAGCCATTGCTTAGCAGGGTGCCGCCGCTGCTCACTATCTCGAAAATGGCATCGGCAAGACCGATTCCTGGGGTAATCTCAACTGAGCCGCTAATGCAGTGTATCTCAGCATCAATATTGTTGTCGGCTAGAAAATCCTTAAGAATTTCGGGGTATGATGTTGCTATGCGCTTCCCATTAAGGAATTCACGGCCAGTATAGGTAACATCCTTAGGCACAGCAACCGATAGGCGGCATTTGGAGAATCCTAACTGCTTAACAACGCTAATGGGCTTTTTCTTTTCAAGTACCTCGTTCATGCCCAGTATCCCAATATCGGCAACGCCATCGGTCACATACTGAGGGATATCGTCGTCTCTAAGCAGCAGAACCTCAAGTGGAAACCCTTCGGCAACAGCTTTTAGGTGATTAGTGCCATTGCTAACTTTTATACCACAAAGCTTTAGCAGCTCTATAGAGCCCTCGCTTAGCCTGCCACTCTTTTGAATGGCAAGCGTTAATTTACTTTCCATAAGATTGTAATGAATTGGATTAAACAAAAAAAGCCCGGGGAACTACCTTCGAATGGCAGTTCCCCGGGCTTAATATGGGTTGACTAGTTAGTCCTTACTTAGATTCAACCTATACCAATAGAGCATTCCACCATTCGCAGCGATGTGAATGATGGTGATGATGTAGCATGGTATTGATTGATAGAGTCATCTTTTTTGTGTGGATTGAGAATGCAAATGAAAATCTTTTTTTTCAAAAATCCAAATAGGGCATTACAATAAAAAGAAGAAAGCAAAGAAATGGCATGTTGTGCCACCTATAATAAACAGGTGGAAAATACCATGACCAAAGGGAATTCCCTTTTTTAGATAGAATAAAATTCCTGCAGAGTAAGTAATGCATCCTGCAATAAGCATTATAAACGATATGGTTGGAAGATTCTTTGCCAAAGGATAAATGGCGACCAGAAAAAACCAGCCCATTGCAAAGTATAGCCAAGCAGATAGCTTTCGGTACTTTGTTGAGTAAAAAAAGATTTTGAAGGTAAGCCCTAGAACGGCAAATAGCCAAATCATTCCAAACACAACCCAACCAACAGGTCCATTAAGAGTTACAAGGGCAAACGGAGTGTAGGTGGCGGCTATTAGCACATAAATAGATGAGTGGTCGAACTTGTTTAGCAGTGACTTCTTTCGCAAATCCTGAGCACCATGGAATAGAGTAGAGGCAAGGTAAAGGTTAATCATGCCTGCTCCAAAAACGCTAAAACTAACTATATGCCAAGCGCTTCCGAGCATTGCTGAGCGAACAATTAGAATAACAGTTCCAGCAATGGCAACTAAAAAGCCCACAGCGTGTGAAAGGCTATTAAAAATCTCTTCGTGTTTTCGGGTAATAGGCATCAAAAAGGAGTATGTTATTAATTTTTAAATATAACCAATTAATAAGGAATTAGTTGTAATTGAACAGCTAATTTTCCTTGATTTTACTGGGTGTTTGGCATGGATTATTCAACTCTTTCGCTATATTTGCACTGCATTTACACACGGGTGTAGCTCAGTTGGTAGAGCATCGGTCTCCAAAACCGAGTGTCGGGCGTTCGAGTCGCTCCTCCCGTGCAAAAAAAGGCTGCCTTTTGGCAGCCTTTTTCTGTTTATAGAGGGTTGTTTACATATCGCGCTCCACATCCTTATCGCCTCGTCCCGAAAGGTTTACTATAGCCAATTCCCCTTTGTTTTTCAGCATTTTAATTGCAAGTGCAACTGCGTGACTCGATTCTATTGCGGGAGTTATTCCCTCTAATCGCGATAGCAGTTTATAAGCATCAATCGCTTCATTATCGGTAACAGGAAAGTAGTTAGCCCTTCTTGTATCCTTTAGCTGCGCATGCTGTGGGCTTATACCCGGATAGTCTAGCCCTGCTGCTACTGAGTGCGACTCTATGGGGTTGTTGTCCTTATCAACCAAGCAGTACGAGTACGTTCCCTGAAATACGGCTGGTTTGCCAAACGATAGTGTAGCAGCAGTGTTACCCTCAATGGCCAATCCACCACCCTCGGCGCCGTTAATGGAAACCTCTACGTCGTCTAAAAAGCCAGAGAACAATCCAATAGCATTGGAACCACCGCCAACACAGGCAAATATGGATTGGGGTAATCGACCTTCTGCTTTAAGTATTTGGTTACGAGCCTCTGTACCAATAACACTTTGGAAGTAACCAA
>DHVO01000096.1 GCA_002412705.1 Bacteroidales bacterium UBA5206
AGCCCTGCTCCATTTAAGCCAGTGTTACTGCCATCGAGAATAAGCATTCCTCCGTAAAGAAGGATTAAGCCAATAACAATGGTACCAAGGAACTCGCTAAGCGGAGAAGCCAAGTCGCGTCTACGCCACATTTTGGTCATCAGCAATGAATAGAAGCTGTTAACACTCTGGAAACGAGAATTCATCTTATCCTCTGCATTAAAGGCCTTTATTATGCGCAGCCCACCAAGCGTTTCCTCCATAATGGATAGAATAGCACCCATTTTACGCTGCCCCTTGAAAGACGTTTTCCTGAGAGAACGACCAATGCGACCAATAATAAATGCAGCAGTTGGCAAAAGCACAAACACAAAAACGGTTAGCCCTGGACTCATTATAACCAGCGCAGTAAGGTGTATAAGGATGATAATTGGATCGCGGAAACACATCTCCAGCGACCGGATAATTGAAACCTCAATCTCATTAACATCATTGGTCATCTTACTAATGATATCGCCCTTACGCTCATCGGAGTAGAAGCCAATGGGTAAGTCTAGAACTTTTTGGTACAACGAATTCCTTATATCCCTAACAACACCTGTACGTATTGGAGCAATTTGATAAAGGGCTAGGTATGCAAAAAGATTTTTGAAAAACGACATTACCAGGACTAAGCTCAGAATCATTAACAACGAATACATAGCACCATGCTCCAGTTTAATCTCGGTTACATAGTAGTAAAAAGTTTCCTTCATTGCATCTACCGTGTACTCAAAATGGGGCTTTACGGTAACTTCAGGACTTTCGCCGAAAAGAATGTTAAGAAACGGTATTGCCGAAATTAGGGAGAACAGCGAAAAAAAGGCTGCTAGAATATTACTAAACACGCTCCCAAAAACATTCATTTTGTAGGGAACAAGAAACCTAAAAAGTTTATAAAAGTTCTTCATCGATCAAGTTTTATCGTCACAACTCAGTTTTAATCAAAATGCAAACAACTAGTTAGCAAACTATTACTCCGTAAAAAGGTGTTAATACTAGTTGTAAAACAGCTAAGCAGCAAAGGTAAAAAAATAAGCGCCCCTTTTATCGTATTCAATCAGAATAGCAATAAAAGGGGCACTTTATAAAATAATTTAACTTACTACAAGCTAATTCCAGTATAGCTAAATGGGGTAATAGCTAACAGCTCTGCTTTAATATGGGTATCAACATTTAATCCCTCAATAAAGAGTTTAAGCTCCTCTGGCGTAATGGGCTTATTGGTTCTTGTTAGCTCCTTTAGTGCCTCGTAAGGGTTTGGATAACCTTCGCGACGCAGAATAGTTTGAATAGCCTCTGCCACAACCCCCCAGTTCTTATCTAGATCGGCATTAATGGCATCGGTATTAATAATTAGCTTATCGAGCCCTTTAAGAAGCGATTTAAATGATATAACGGTATGAGCCAAGGGCACTCCAATGTTACGAATAACCGTGCTATCGGTTAAATCGCGTTGCAAGCGCGACAAGGGAAGCTTTGCCGATAAATGCTCAAATACAGCATTGGCTACACCCAAGTTACCCTCTGCATTCTCAAAATCTATTGGATTAACCTTATGTGGCATAGCCGACGAACCCACCTCGCCCTTTTTAATCTTCTGCTTAAAGTAATCCATGGACACGTAGGTCCAAATATCGCGGCTAAAGTCTATTAGAATAGTGTTGATGCGCTTAAAGCAATCGAATATTGCTGAAAGGTTGTCGTAATGGTCTATTTGAGTGGTTACCTGCGAACGTTCCAGCCCAAGCACATCGGTAACAAACCGGTTTGCAAAGTTAACCCAATCAATTCCTGGGTACGCTACGTGATGCGCGTTAAAATTACCTGTTGCCCCACCAAATTTTGCGGGAGCAGGAACAGATCTAAGCAAGCTTAGCTGCTTGTTTAAGCGCTCAATAAACACCTTAATCTCCTTACCTAAACGGGTTGGCGACGCTGGTTGCCCATGAGTACGGGCAAGCATAGGAATATCGGCCCATTGGTCGGCTAGCTCCTCTAGCTTATGGATTAAATCGTCTAGCAAAGGGTAGTAAACATCGTGAACAGCCTCTCGCAACATGTATGGAAATGCGGTGTTATTAATGTCCTGCGAGGTTAATCCAAAATGAATGAACTCCTTATGCTCAACAATACCAAGGCTATCAAACTGCTCCTTAATAAAGTACTCAACCGCTTTAACATCATGGTTTGTGGTTCTCTCAATATCCTTAACACGAGCAGCATTATCGGTTGTAAAGTTGCGGTAAATGCTGCGTAGCTCCTCAAAACGGTTGCCATCAAAACCTTTAAGCTGAGGTAAGGGCAGTTCGCAAAGTGCTATAAAGTACTCTATCTCTACCAGTACCCTATACTTTATAAGGGCATACTCCGAAAAGTATAGAGAAAGTTCATCAACCTTGTTGCGATAACGGCCATCAATAGGCGATATTGCTGTAAGTTCTGTCAGTTCCATGGATTAAAGATTTTGTTCCCAAAAATAGCAATACCGTGGGGATTTAGCAAAGAGACAAGGTGAAAGGTTNNTTAGACGTCAGATGTTAGACATTAAATCTAAACTCCAAACACTAAACACTAAATACTAAACTCTGAACTCCAAAACGACAATTACACAAAAAGCATCCCAACAGCCTACATATTTTAAGTAAATTATTACCTTCGTGGCACCAAAACCACAAACGGAATAAAATCTTGTAACCAACTAACACAACTAAGGCATGACCAGACAAATAAAAGTGTCGGCTGTATCGTACCTAAACTCGGCTCCGTTCGTGTATGGTTTGCAGCAATGGGTTATGCAGGGCGAGATTGACCTTTCGTTAGACTACCCAGCAGAATGCGCCAGAAAACTACTAACTGGTGAAGTTGATGTAGGATTGGTACCCGTTGCCGTTATCCCAGAAGTTTCCAACTACCAAATACTTAGCGACTACTGTATTGGCGCCGAAGGGCCAGTACGCTCAGTTGTTTTGGTATCGAACAGCCCTATTCACAGCATTGAGCAGATATACCTCGATTACCAATCGAGAACCTCCGTTTTACTAGCCAAAGTGCTTGCGCAAAGGCTTTGGAAAAAGCAGGTAAACTGGCTCCCACTCCTTCCCTCCCACCCAATAAATGCCTTTGAGGAAACGGATGGAGTTGTGGTTATTGGCGATAAGGTATTCGACTACGAAAACCGATTTGCCTATACTTACGACCTTGCCACCGAGTGGCGAAAGCTAACATCGCTACCATTTGTTTTTGCTGCATGGACTGCAAACAAAGTGCTTCCCGATGCCTTTATAAAAGGTTTTAACAAAGCGTTAGCCCAAGGATTAGAGAGCATTCCGCTAGCAGTAAACTTTTTTGCACCCAAGAACATATCGGGCTTTGAAGCCGAGAAATACTTGAAAGAGAACATATCGTACCGATTAACCGACCAAAAGCGCGAAGCGCTTAAGCTATTCTGGTCTTTTGGCCGAGAAATAAAACCAGGTTAAGGCTCTTTCTCCAAAGTAAACGCCCCAAAGGACAGAGAGAAAGAAACAGATGGTTAACACTTAAAACTATCCGCCCGATGATTGCAATCTTTTACAAAGCATTTAACAAGATTGTCCACGAGATCGATGTAAAACGCTTGGCGGAAATCGATTACGAAGATTTACTCTGGATTGACTTAGCCTCTCCTCTGCCAGAAGAGAAGCAGGCAGTTGAAGATTTTTTTAGCATCAAGCTACAAACCCGTCAGCAGTCGGAGGAGATTGAGAGCTCCTCTCGATACTCTGAAACGGAAACGCTAATTATAGCCAACTCAAACTTTCTAATTCAGCAAAACGATGAGTTTATTACTGAACCCGTGTCGTTTGTACTTAAGGATGGCATACTAATCTCTCTTAGAAATATTGAGCTTAAAGCTTTTGCCGATACCATTAGAAAGTTCTACATAAACTACAAAGCGTTCCCCACAGGTTACCATATCCTAATTGCGCTATTCGAAACCCGAATAGACCTTGATGCCGATATGGTGGAGAGCACTGCAAAGGAAATTGCCCAGCTTAGCCGCAAGATTACCATTGCCGACGATCTTGACGAGGAGCTAATTCTTGCCATAAGCAAGCTTCAGGAGAACACAATGCTTATTCGCGAAAACTTTATCGATAAGCAACGCGTGATTAGTGGCATTCTGAAAAGTGAGCGATTCCCCAACGACACCTACCCAAAACTGACTATTATTATAAAGGACATTGGGTCGCTTATTAATCATACCGACTTTGGTTTTGAGCGTTTGGAGTACCTACAGAGCACATTCTTAGGTCTTATTAATATCGAACAGAATAAGATTATTAAAATCTTTACCGTGGTTTCGGTAGTGTTTATGCCACCCACCCTAATTGCCTCCTTGTACGGAATGAACTTTAAGGTGTTCCCAGAACTCAATTGGCAGTATGGCTACCCATTTGCTCTAGGAATTATGGTATTGTCGTCCATTTTAACGTTATTTATATTCAAAAAACGCAAGTGGCTTTAACCACTTTTCATTATTGGGAGAGAACAATCATGCGAAAGCTAATGCTAATTCTAGCGGTGCTCTTGTGGAGCAATTTCGGTTTTGCCGCAGAAAATAATGCCGACACTACCCACAAAGTAGTATTCCGAATTAAAATAATGGACGACATAATGCCTGCAGCCTGGCGAACAACCCAAAAGGGTTTTGCAGAGGCAAAGGAGAAGAATGCCGACATCATTCTAATTCACATGAACACCTACGGTGGAATGGTGAACATAGCCGACTCCATAAGGACCAAAATACTGAACAGTCCCATTCCGGTTTGGATGTTTGTTGATAATCAGGCTGCATCGGCAGGAGCACTTATCTCCATTGCCTGCGACAGCATATATATGCGCAAAGGGGGAAGCATTGGTGCAGCAACCGTTGTTGACCAATCGGGGAATGTGGTGCCAGATAAGTTCCAATCCTTTATGCGTAGCACCATGCGCGCTACAGCCGAAGCAAAGGGCAAGGATACGCTTATTGTAAACGGCGACACAACCACTAAATGGCGTCGCGACCCTCATATTGCTGAAGCCATGGTTGACCCAGCTGTTTTTATTTCTGGAATTATAGACTCTGGTAAAGTGCTAACCTTTACAACCGAGGAGGCCATACTTAACGGGTACTGTGAGGGAAAAGCAGAATCGGTTCAAGAGGTGCTTTCCATTGCAGGGGTTGAGAACTATACCCTACACGACCTGCACTTCACCTTTGTGGATAGGGTGATTGGCTTTCTTATAAACCCCATTGTATCGGGTATTTTAATTATGCTAATTATTGGCGGCCTATACTACGAGCTTCAAAGCCCGGGGATTGGGTTTCCTTTAGCCGTTGCGCTAATTGCTGCAACAGCATACCTTGCACCCCACTACCTTGAAGGGCTTGCAGAACACTGGGAGATACTAATATTTATTGCAGGGGTAGTCCTAATTGGACTCGAAGTGTTTGTTATTCCCGGCTTTGGCATTGCTGGAATTAGCGGTATTGCACTTACAATTATTGGTTTGGCGCTAGCAATGCTAGACAACCAGCTATTCAAAGGAGTTGGGCCTCTTCCTTGGGTGTACATACTCCGTCCCTTTGTTGTGGTTACCCTCGCACTATTCTTTGGGCTTGTAGGCTCCATACTTCTAAGTAAGAAGCTGCTAACGTCATCGGCATTTCCTAACCTTGCACTAAACACCAATCTGTCAGGTGCAGAGGGTTACATAGGCATAGATCAACACCAAAAGGAGATGGTAGGAAAAATGGGTATTGCCCTAACGGTACTTCGCCCATCGGGTAAAGTGAGCATTGGAGATGAGGTGTTTGATGCCATGTCCGACGAAGGATTTATTAATAAAGGCGAAAAGGTTATTGTTACTAAGGATGAGGCGGGACAGCTATACGTGTCGAGAATAGTATAAGTAAACTTATATAGCATCTGCATAATGTTACAAATAAGGGACTTTTGCAGACATGATTTTGATGATGTGCTACACGTTTGGGCTCTAACCGGAATGGGAGGAGCCCAACGTGGCGATAACCTTGCCATAGTAGAGCAAAGTATTGCCATGGGTGGAAAACTGCTTGTAGTGGAAATTGAAGGTAAAGTTATTGCCACCTCCTGGATGACCTTTGATGGCCGACGCATTCACCTACACCACTTTGGCGTTCACCCAGATTACCAACGGCAAGGCATTGGACTTGCACTGGCAAATCAGTCGCTCCTTTTTGCCAAGCAAAAGGGCTATCAAATAAAACTTGAGGTACACAAGGATAATCAAAAAGCCATAAACCTATACACGAAGATCGGATTCACCTACCTTGGCGATTACAATGTTTATATTATTAGAAGGATAGAGGATTTGGAATAGATGTTAGACTTTAGACTTTAGACTTTAGACTTTAGATGTAAGACAACCACACTAAACACCAAACACTAAACACTAAAACGCCAATACCTAAACACCAAACGCCAGTTGCACTGCGTGGCTAAATCCGCAGCTATCGTTTGAAGAAACAACAGGATAAATCCTTTGCAAATCGGGATGTGCATTGGCTACAACAAAGGATTTTCCAGCAAAATCGAGCATATCAACATCGTTAAAATCGTTTCCTACAGCCATTACATTTTCAGCCGATATGGCCAACAGGTCGCAAAGCCAAGCAATACCCGATGCTTTAGAAACATCCTCAGGAAAAATTTCCATCCAAATAGACGATCCATCCATTGGCGAGGTTGTACGGATAACCTTAACTGCAGGGAAGTGCGCCTTAAGCTCTGAGAACCAATCCACATCGTTAGGAAGTACAGCCAAAAGCTGCGTGGCCTCGGCCTCATATGCAACCCCTTGTATTAGTGGGCGACAGAACTGCTGGTAATGGACTATCCGCCTGTTAAAGTCGGGGTTTTCCTTACCCGACGAACGGTACAAAAAGCAATGGTTGTGCGGAATTGGCTCATGAACCATAAAATCGACATCGTGAGAGCATAATTCATCAATGATACCGCGTACTTGGTGTGCAGAAAGGGCTCGCGAGTGTAAAATCTCCTTAGTGCTCCACCGCATTACTCCTGCTCCCGATGAGAACACCAAATAATCGATGGGAAAGTTAGCCGGAATAACCGCTTCGGCCGACCATAACGAGCGCCCAGTTGCAATTACACGAGGCACACCCATTTTAGCAAGATGGTGAAGCGTATCCAAATCCAATCCATTAGCCTCCCCTTTGGAGTTATACAGCGTGCCATCAAGGTCGGTAACAACCATTTTAATATCAACCATTACTAATCCATTAACTCGTATGTAGTTTGGGAAACAGGTGCATTAAGCGCAGGAAGGATACGCTCCAAAAGAATACCCTCGGCGGGGTTATAGCTGTAACCAAAAGTAGCCCTAACCCCCATCGATGCAAATTGCACCGCCCTATCTAAAGCAATGGGAAGGCTATCGCCCTGAAGTAGAGAACCCGTAATAACACTAGAAAAAGTGTCGCCAGTACCAGGAAAACTTGCTGGCAAGTAGTTACAGGTAACCTTCCAGAAACGCTTATCGAAGGAGCTATATGCAATAACCGACGAGTAATTGGGCCGCTCGGGCTCAGGTACACTAGTAACAATAACTATACGTGGCCCTTTGCCCGCAAGCGTTAGAATACCCTGCTTAATCTCATCAATGGTAAAAGAGTCCTTATAGGGAATATCAAGCAACAGGCAAAGCTCTGTAATGTTAGGTGTAATAATATCGGCACTAGAAATAAGCCTGCGCATCTCCACTACTACTTGCTGGTTTAGCGGGGTGTAAATACGACCGTTATCGCCCAGAACGGGATCTACAACCACTAGAGTATTGGGCAATCTAAAATCGTTAATGAACTGCTCTACAATGGCTATTTGCCTATGCGAACCAAGAAAACCACTATAGATACCATGAAACGATAAATCCAGCTGCTTCCAATGATCTATAATTGGCTGTAGATGATCGGTTAAATCCACAAAATGAAAGTTCTTATAGTGACTATGCGTGGATAGCACCGCTGTGGGTAAAGGGCAAACCTGAATGCCCATTGAGCTAAGAATTGGGGTTACAACCGTTAAACTAGCTCGACCAAAGCCAGATAGGTCATGTATAGCAGCAACCCTCTTTACTGGGTTTAGCATTTGTTCCATTTTACCGAGGCTTTATCAAAACATTCAACAAGAAAATCCGTTTAAAATATTAGGAAACAAAGATAGGCAAGCTGTTCTAATGCCCCTAAAATTGTTAATAAATAGCGTTTACAATTTCAATGTTTCCTTTTTATTAAAGAATCATTTTTTTATCTTTAAGGACTTACAAACCCAAAATAATTTCCGCTATGACCAAGATTATAACATTTAATGAGCTTAGGAAGATTAAGGATAGTCTTCCTGAAGGTAGCATGCACAAAATAGCAGAACAGCTAAATGTTGATGTTGAAACCGTACGCAACTATTTTGGTGGAACAAACTACGCAAAAGGCGGAGCCGTAGGTTTTCACCTAGAACCAGGACCAGATGGTGGAGTTGTTACCCTTGACGATACCACTATTCTTGAACTAGCTAGAGAAATTATTTCTCACAAACCGGAGGCAAAAGTGTAGAAAGCACAATATTTTACTACACATAAGAAGAGCAGGATTAGAAATAAACCTGCTCTTTTCTATTTTTGTAAAACATAACAATGGCATGACCTCCTCTACAGACGTTATTAAACAAGTTGAGAACAAATGGCTAAACAGTATAAATCCATTTGTAAGTAAGCTGTTTGCAGCTGCAAGCATACCCTCGCACGACGCACACCACCACCAAAGGGTATGGATGTACTGCAAAATGATGATAAACGAAATTTTCCCATCAACGTCAATAGTTTCGGCAGATATAGTAGAAAGCGTTCTTGTGGCTGCTATGTTTCATGACACAGGACTTACAATTGATTTAGGCGAAAAGCACGGCTCATTAAGCGTTACCATATGCAAGCAGTTCCTTGATGAGAACCCTCAATTAGATCTTAATCTTTTACAGGAAACCTTCGATGCCATTGAGAAACACGACGACAAATCGCTAAAAATAGAAGGGAGGCTTACGGTAAATCAGCTATCATCACCACTATACATAGTATCTACTGCTGACGACCTTGACGCCTTTGGCTATATTGGCGTATTTAGGTATTTGGAAATATACCTTAAAAGGGGTATCCCAATGGAGAGAATCCCTCAAATGGTTATTGAAAACTTGAATAATCGCTACACCAATTTTAGGAATAGATACTTTAGCTTAAATTCACTGGTACATCAACAGCACGAAAGATTTACCATTACCCTCGATTTTTTTAGCAAATTGCACGACTTGCAATTACCACACACAAGCATAGCACAGTTTATTGCATCGGCAGTTAATCAAAATCACTCAAGCATAGAAAGCATATTAAACTATGCTATAAGTAATTACAATAACGACCCCGCAATTCTTAACTTTTTTAGGATTCTAAAGGAAGAGCTAAGAACTACAACTTCCGAATTAGGTTTAAACACTATAGAATAAAACTAGTCATATAATGGCTTAACCGTAATACCACAAACCGCCTAAACCTATTACAATGAAGAGACTTGCAATTGCCTACCTCATTGCCATATCCACTATTTTTCTAGGATTTTATGCAATAGCAGAGCTATCGTCGCTAAACAAGCATAGTAAAAGTATTCAGCTAGAATTTGCCAACAACCAAAGCGTTACCTACAAACAAGCCATTGAAGCATACCAATATCTAGACAGTAAGTACCGTAACGCAAAGCTATTCACCTATGGAAAAACGGATAGCGGTAAACCGCTACATCTGTTCGTTATATCAAAATCGAAGGATTTTAATCCACAATCGCTCAAAGCCAAGGGTTATAGAGTAGTGTTAGTAAATAACGGCATACACCCAGGGGAACCATGTGGAATAGACGCTAGCATTCTGCTTGCACAGGAGATTCTAGAGAGAAAGGATTCCCTTTGGAACTACCTGGACAGCACCGTTATTTGCTTTATACCCGTTTACAACATAGGCGGAGCGCTAAACCGCTCGCATTTTAATAGAGCAAACCAGAATGGGCCACAGGAGCAGGGCTTTAGGGGAAATGCTAGATTCCTTGATTTAAACCGCGATTTTGCCCCCATGTTTAGCCTTAACGCCTTTAGCTTTGCCCAGATTTTTCATGAGTGGAAACCCGATTTACTTATTGATACACACGCCACAAACGGCGCCGATTACCAATACGTAATGACCATTATATCCACCCATCATCAAACACTGGAAGAGCCGTGGAGCAAACTCTACATGAATAGCATGGAACCATTCCTATACATGGAGATGCAAACCAGAGGGTACGAAATGACCCCTTACGTAGACCCTATGCAGGATACTCCCGAGAGTGGCATTGCCGAGTACGTTAGCTCACCGCGTTACACCGTGGGCTACGCAGGTGCCTTTAACACGCTAGCCTTTTTCACCGAAACACATATGTTTAAACCATTTGCAGACAGGGTACTATCAACAAAAGAGTTTATTGCTGCTGCAATGAAGTATGTTCACCATAATGGCTCACAAATAGCTTTGGCCAAAAGCCAATCAGTGGAAATAACCAAGCGCAAAGAGGTATTTACCCTTAGCTGGACGCTCGATTCAACCAAAGTTACTGAGCTTAACTTTAAAGGTTTTGAAGCATCGTACCTTCCCAGCAAGGTTACCAACGGCAAAAGGCTTTTCTACGATAGAACCAAACCCTTTACCAAGCCAATTCCCTTTTACAGATACTTCACACCCAATATCACCGTAAAAAAGCCAAACTACTACATTGTACCACAGGCATGGAGAGAGGTTATTGAAAGACTAAGGGCCAATAATGTTTACATGGAACAGGTAAAGCACGACACGTTGATGCTATGCGGGGTTTACTACATTACCGATTACAAAACCTACCCTCGTCCATACAATGGCGCTTACCTTAACTACAACGTTAAAGTTATGGCAACCTCCGATACTATAGCCGTAATGCAAGGCGATTACATAGTTAGAACAAATCAGGAGGCAAATGAGTACATAGTGCAGATGCTTGAGCCACATGCGCCAGACTCATTCTTTGCATGGAACTTTTTCAACTCAATACTCCAACGCAAGGAGTACTTCTCGCCCTACATCTTTGAGGAGTTTGCAGAGGAGTGGCTAAAGAAGAATCCAGAGCTAAAAAAGGAGTTTGAGCATAAATTGGCTACCGATAAAACTTTTGCAGCAAGCACTTACGCTCAGCTAAGCTTTGTTTACCAAAACTCCCCCTACAGCGAAAAATCGTTTATGCGTTACCCTGTGTTTAGGAGTAGGGAATAG
>DHVO01000099.1:0-25939 GCA_002412705.1 Bacteroidales bacterium UBA5206
TGTCCGGACGATGCGCCCGTTACCTTTCTTATACCAATTTCCTTAATACGGCGGTTAATGGAGTAAATGGCAAGGCCAAAAAGGCCAATAGCCGCAATAAAAATGGCAACATAGGTAAAGCTCTGAAATATGCGGTTAAGCCGTGCCTCTTCCTGATATAGCTGCTCAAGTCTATCGGACATCTCACTGTAAGAGAGAGGGAAGTTTGGTGAATGCTTCTGCCAAAGCGTTTCAATTAATGCTATGGCATCCTTCGATTGCCCTTTATGGTAGTTGATGGTTATAAATCGGGGCCATAGCATGTTTATTATAATTTGCGGTTCCAGCTCTTTGTTTAGGGTTTCGTAGTGGTAGTCCCTAATTACCCCAACTACTCTAATCTTTTTCTGTGTCCACGATTTTATGGTAATACCCACAGGATTATCTAGGTTGTAGGTTCTAATGGCCTTTTCGTTAATAAGAACTTCATAAACAGAATCGGAAGGTTCATATGAACTAATGTTTCGGCCTTCCAGTAGCTCAATGCCCATCGTATTTATGTAGTTTGTATCGGCACTCATTACCCTAAGGTTAATCTCCTCTCCGTTGTAATCAAGCCCCCACTTCTCGTCCAAATTTCCAATGGGAAAAGAGTGGTACGATGCCGATTCAACAATTGGATTTGCCATTAGCTCGTTTAAAAAAGGCTCTTTGTTCTCTCTTAATTCAGGCGATAGCTCAAGCACTATTTTGTGGTTTTTATCAAACCCCAAATTGTAATTGCACATGTAGCTTACTTGGCTCTTTACGTGGAGCGTGAACACAATAAGTGTTACTGCTGCGGTAAATTGGGTTACAATAAGGGCTTTCCTAAATGCTTCTCCCTTGCTTCCCTTTGTTTGCTCGCCAGACAGAATCCGCTTTGCGGAGAACGAGCTAAGGTAAAAGGCGGGATAAATACCTGCCACAAATCCAAGAGCAATTGGACCCACTGTAATTATAGCAAGGTTTATAGGATCTAGTAGATTGAAGAAAATGGGTAGCTTAACAAGAGACGAGAAGAAGGGGATAAGCTGTTCTACCAAAAGTATTGAAAGAATTACTGCCAAGTAACATATGGCTATAGATTCTAGCATTAGTTGAAAAATAAGGCTATGCTTATGGGCTCCCACCGTTTTGCGAATTCCTATCTCGCGGGCTCTTTGAGTTGCCTTGGCTGTGCTAAGGTTTATAAAGTTAATTATGGCCAGTAGAAGTATTACAATCGAAACTATTGCTGCAATGCTAAGATTTGATCGTTTCCCATGCAGCATATAATCTTCACTAATGTATGAGTTAAAATATATATCCGTAATTGGCGTAAGGAAGAATCTTTCCCCTTCGTCGGGTCTTTTGTTGAATTTCTCTTCAATAAGATCGGCTAAATCCTTATTTATAGCAGCCACAACCTTCTCCTTATTGCTGTTGGGCTTTAGTAAAATATACGTTTGGTAGTTCCATCGCCCAAACTGCTCTAGGATCTGTGGGTTGTTGTATATGGTTTTATGATAATCAAAAGGGATAACAGCCTCAATTTGGATGCTTGAATTTGCTGGAACTTCTTTCAAAATCCCCGATACCTTAAGGCTAAACTTGTTCTCTAAAAGTACCTGCTTGCCAATAGGGTTTTCGTCTCCAAATAGACGTTTTGCTGCACTCTCGGAGAGAACTATTTGGTCAGGATTTCTAAGAACTTCGTTGGGCATTCCTTTTAAGAGTTCAAACGAGAATACTTTGAAAAAAGTAGAATCGGCCATCCAAAAATGGTCGTATTTTATGGTTTTGTTATTAAAAGTTAGCAACGTTTGTGCTGGGCAATCGTTAAAGCGCACAGTGGTTTCTATTTCCGGAATCCTATTTTGCAGGTAAGGCCCAATAGTGCCTGCTGTATTGTGTATTTGGTCGCGCTCCAACCTAAAGAGTCGGTTGGCGTTTTCGTGAAAAGCATCGGTGTTGGCAACCAGTCTAACGTAAAGGCTAATGAGTATGAAAACGGCTGTGCTTCCCGTTAAACCCAGTATGGTAATGGCAGAGAACCACTTGTAACGTACTAGATTTCTTACGGCGATTTTTAGGTAGTTCTTAAGCATAGATCTAAGTTGTTTGTTTTCTTTCGTACACCTAATCAATCAGTGCGCCAACATGCACAAGGTATAGTAAATGAGCTGGATACGCTTTTGGAGAGCTAGTGTAATCGTTTAAAGATGTTTCATTTTGAATCAGTGAATGTTCCGTTTAGGGATTTTTTGTATTGATGTGCAACCCTTTTACTTATGCAATGGAGACTGTAAAATAGCTCATTTGGCAATTCCAATGTATGTGCTTTAGCAAATTTCGTAACTTTATCTCACTAAAACATTGTAGAATGAGGCCACGACTAGATAGCAGCGTATTCGATCTGCCCGTGCAGGAGCTCAGAAGGGGTTACCTAAGCGATGTCTATTTCTGGAGGCAAAAGGTTGTTCTGGAGCGCAATAATATACATCCAGATGTAACCATGCAACTGTTCCAGAAAAAGGATGCAATAATTTGTGGAGTTGATGAGGCTATTGCAGTACTAAAGGTGGCCAGTGGATTCTATACCGATTACTCTAGGGCTTACACTCTATTCGACCGCTTAATGGAGATAAAAAAGCAATCGCGCCACTCTTTCCTATCCAATAAGCAGGAGTATATAGACTGGGTGCAGCAAAAGGTGGAGGTATCTCAGGAGCTAGACTCTCTTTGGGTTAACGGTTTCTCCGATTTAAAGGTTGAGGCGCTTTTCGATGGCGACAGAATATCACCCTACGAAACGGTGATGCTAATTAGGGGAAATGCTTCCCTTTTTGCTCACTTGGAAACCATTTACCTTGGCATACTGGCTCGTCGTACACGTATTGCAACCAATGTGCGAAGGGTGGTTGAGGCTGCAAACGGGAAAACCGTTCTTTACTTTCCTGCTCGCTTCGATCACTGGGCCATACAGGGCGGCGATGGTTATGCCGCGCATATAGGTGGTGCTGCGGGAGTTTCAACCGACGCGCAAGGCGAATGGTGGGGAGCAGGCGCTTCGGGAACCATTCCTCATGCGCTAATTGCTTCGCTTGGCGGCGATACTGTTAGGGCCACAACCCTTTTTAACCAGACCTATCCCGAAGCCAACCTTGTTGCTCTGGTTGATTTTGATAACGATTGCGTAGAAACATCCCTACAATGTGCCCGTGCAATGGGCAGTAAGCTTTGGGGGGTAAGGCTGGATACCTCCGAGAATTTGGTGGACAAGAGCATTGTGCCAGTGATGGGAACATTTAAACCAACAGGGGTTAATCCTAAGCTGGTTGAGCTAACCCGAAAGGCACTTGATAGGGAAGGGTTCTCCCATGTTAGAATTGTTGCCTCGGGGGGCTTTAACCCAGAGCGTATTGCGGCCTTTGAAGCAGCTGGCGTTCCTGTTGATGCGTATGGTGTGGGCAGCTATCTTATGCAGGGTAGCTTTGATTATACTGCAGATATTGTTCAGGTTAACGGAGAGCCTATGGCTAAGTTTGGGCGGAAGTATAACGCTAATCCCCGCTTGGTTGCCATTTAGTTTTTAACGATATTGGTTTGTGATATAGAACAGTAATTATTCATCAACTCAAAATACTACGCCCATGAAAGCTCTTTTAGTTGTTGATGTTCAAAACGATTTTTGTCCAGGTGGAGCACTTGCCGTTAATGAGGGTAACCTTGTTGTAGAGCCAATTAATAGGCTGGTTAAGCAGTTTGAGGCAGAAAGCTTTCCCATTGTGTTTACTCGTGATTGGCACCCAGCAAATCATGTTTCGTTTAGCCCAAACGGAGGTATATGGCCACCCCATTGCGTAGCAGGAACTAAGGGGGCTGAGTTCTGCTCAACCCTATACTTTCCTTCCGTTTCTCTACTCGTTTCAAAAGCAACTGCGTTCGATACCGAAGCATACTCCGGGTTTCAGGGTACTGGGCTGGCATCGTACCTAAAGGAGGTTGGTGTTGATAGCGTTGTTGTGGCTGGCCTGGCTACCGATTACTGCGTTAAGAACACCGTGCTCGATGCGCTTACCCTTGGCTTTGCCGTGGAGGTTGTGAGCGATGCCGTTAGAGCTGTTAACGTAAACCCCACCGATGGAGAGGAGGCCCTCAGGGAGATGGAGGAGCGGGGTGCACAATTAGTTACATCAAATGAAATACGCTTTTAGTATGGATTCAAACAAGTTTGTTGTTTTCGATTTACAAAATGGTAGGGTTACTAGCTCTGTGTCGTACTATGTAACGGTAGTGCTGAACTCTCTTGTTGTAACCAGTGGAGTGGCTGGTTTAATTAGCGCCATTGAGACCCAGTCGTGGTTTTTGCTTGGATTTTGGGTAATGCTTTTTTTGCTTAGCTTATCAGTACTTATACTTGTACTTATTGGGTGGTATCCTCTGTATGGCGATTTAATGGTGCAAAGGAAGGGTGAACTCCTGTATAGGGTTGGGTATTTTAGTAAGCCAGTTAGATTTTGTGGTGCAAGTGTAAAACATGTAGCAGTAAGTAAGAATAGTGTTACAATGAAGCGTCACAATGGCTCTATTGTTTTTCTCTCGTTCGATAGCATGGAGGCGTGGACTAGAACCGATTTACAGAATCTTCTGATTGAGGTATCAAGAATAGAGAGCGTTGATTGTGAGGTAAAAGAGTAGAATTACATGGTAAACCCACAATTTTTAACACCTATGTTTATGAAGTGGATAATTATTGTACTAGCTAGTAGTATTATGCTTACAAATTGTGCTAAAACTCACAAAGAGCCAAACAGTAGTGCTTTGCTTGAGGTAGATAGATCCTTTAGCCTGTTCTCGGAAAAGAATGGAGCCAATGCCGCATTTTTGGCATTCTGCCATAATGAAGGGGTGCTGCTTAAGCCCAACAGCTATCCAATTGTTGGGTTAGAAAGTGTGGCGCAGTACCTACAGTCTGGTTCCGATAGTTCCTATACGTTAACCTGGGAGCCCATATCGGCTCATATAGCTCAGAGTGGTGAGCTGGGTTATACCTATGGAACATGGCTGCTGACATCAAAAGAAACAGAGCAGGAATCACGAGGAACCTATGTTACCATATGGAAACAAAACGCCAATGGCGATTGGCGCTTTGTTCTGGATTCGGGCAATAGCGGATTAAGCAAAGAGTAGCCAGGGCTATTTTTTTAAGTAATCGTTAAAAAGTTTCTCAAACTTCTCCACCTTGGGAGCTACAACCATGCGGCAGTATGGCTGCTTGGGGTTGTTGGCAAAGTAATCCTGATGATACTCCTCTGCTTTATAAAAGTTGGAGAAAGGCTCAATAGCAGTAACAATAGGGTCGGACCAAATATCCGATTGGTCAAGAAGTTCCTTAACCTCTTTTGCAATTTTTTGCTGCTGGGCACTATGGTAAAAAATAACAGAGCGGTATTGTGTTCCCACATCGGCACCCTGACGGTTTAACGTGGTGGGATCGTGTGTTTTAAAGTAAACCTCTAGCAGCTTAGCAAAGGGAAGTACTTCTGGATTAAAGGTAACCTGTACTACCTCTACATGCCCTGTTAGTCCTGTACATACATCCTTATATGTGGGATTCTCTGTTGTGCCACCCGAATAGCCCGATACAACTTGCTCCACCCCTTTTAGTCGGGCAAATATTGCCTCAACACACCAAAAGCAACCCGAGCCAAGGGTTGCAACTTCAAGTTTATGTTCTGATGTCATCCTGTTTATTGTTTTGTTGTTTTGTCCATTTGCCTGTATTACAATACTTAATATAAGTATTGTTGCAGATATCCACTTCATAATAACTATGTTGTTATAGTTTAGAATACTAACATTATAGGCTAAAATTTGTTCTTTGCGTTGGGACATTAAAAAAGAGGGTGTCCAAAAAGTAAAGGACACCCTCTTTTTATTCGTACTCCTACCTGAACGAGTTTTCAAATATTCAATCTAGCAGAAGATAAATTTACTTTTTAGACAGCCTCTCTTTAGCATAGGTGTATTGCCTTTTACTTATTCGTACTTTAACGTATTGGCAGGATTGGTGTTGGCTGCTTTTATAGCCTGGTAACCAATTGTAATAATGGCTATTATGTAAGTAATGGCCGATGCTATAATAAATTCCGTTAGTGACAGAGCCACCTTGTTGGCAAAGTTTTGTAACCAGGTGCTCATCAGGTACCACGCGAGAGGCCATGCAATTGCCGTAGCAATAATAAATAGCATGTTAACCTCTTTTATTAGGATGCTTATAACTTTTAGCGTTGATGCTCCTACAACCTTCCGTATTCCTATTTCCTTGGTACGTTGCTCTGTAGTATAGGAAGCAAGCCCCAGCAAACCAAGCGATGCAATAATAATGGCTAGAATGCTAAACGATGAAAATATGAGCCCAGTACGCTTCTCGTTGCCGTATTGGTTGTCAAGCATTTGATCTAAGAATGTGTAGTCAAACTCCTGCTCGGGTACAAACTCGTTCCATTTACTTTTAATATTGGCAACAGTGGTATTAATATCGTTGTCGTCAATTTTAACTGCAACGTAAGTAAAGGTATTTGCAAAGCATAGCACAAGGGGCGATATGGATTTGTGTAGCGACTCAAAGTTGAAGTCCTTAACTACACCCACAACAACTGCTTCGTTATCGCCATTGTATATAATGTGCGATCCTATAACAGGATCCTGTAAACCGAGGGCTTTAACGGCGGCCTGGTTGAGTACTAACGCTGCAGAATCGCTAGCAAAATCGCGGCTAAAGTATCTCCCATCGGTAAGCTCTAGCTCAAAGGTTTTGGCAAAGTCCCAATCGGTGAAAATAAAGTTAAAAATGCTGGTTTCATTGCCAGGGGAACCTTTGGGTACAAAGCCTGTGCCGCCAATTACAGTTGAGGGAAGGCCGTTTGTTGCAGTAACCTCTTTAACGCTTGGTATCTCTTTTAGGGCGTTAAGAAAACTTTCGCGGCTGGCTCTGGGTACGGCGTAAGGCCTATTAATAACCAGTATGTTTTCTTTTTTAAAGCCCAAATCTTTATCTCTAAAAAAGGATACCTGCTTGTACACAACAAATGTTGAAACAAGTAGTCCTATAGATATGGTGAACTGGAAAACCACAAGAATACCGCGGGTCCATGAATTTTTCATCCCCGATTTAACCTTGCCCTTTAACACTTTTACGGGTTCGAACTTTGATAGGTAGAACGCAGGATAGCTGCCTGCTGCTAGCCCTATTATAAGGATAATTCCCATAAGTATTAGCACCGTAGCGCTAAGGGGTAACGAGTTCATGGTTATTGTTCGCTCTGCCAGATTGCTAAAGGAGGGAAGGGCGAGCTTTACTAGGATTAGTGCAATTACAGTTGATATTAAGGCCAATAGGGTTGATTCAACAAGGAACTGGGCGATAATTCTACTTCGGGTCGAGCCAACAACTTTTCTTATACCCACCTCTTTAGCACGTTTTGTAGAGCGAGCCGTAGCTAGGTTCATGAAATTTATTGCAGCAATAATAAGAATGAATACAGCAATTATTACAAAAACGTAAACCATAACCTCACTGCCTCCCGCTTCAAACTCGTACTGGAGTTCGCTTTTTAGGTGGATATCGGTAACTTTTTGTGTGTAGTAGCCATAGGTAGATCCGCTCTCCTCAAGGTTGCTAGAAAGAGTCCCAAAAAACTGCTCGGCTTGGGGGTAGGCATACTTTTCCACAAGCTCGGTAAGGTGTTGATCTATCACCTTAGGGTCGGCATCGGGTTTAAGTAAGAGGTAGGTGTAGTTGTTGTTTGATATCCAAAAGGTTCCATCGGCAAGGTTTGGAATGGAGACCATTGAGAGCAGAAAGTCAAAGTGAAAGTGCGATGAGTTGGGCACATCCTCCATTACACCTGTAATTACCCATTTTTGCCTGTCGTTACCCACTTCAACGGTTAACCCAACAGGATCGCTGTTGCCAAAGTATTTTTTTGAGGCCGATTGGGTTAGTACTAGTGAGTTTGGTTTGCTAAGCGCCTTCTGCGGATCTCCTGTAAGCAGCTTAAAACCGTTGAAAACCTTGAAGAATGTTGAGTCGGCAAAAATGGCTCGCTTTGCAATAAATGTTTTATCGCCATTTCTAACCAGCTGGTCGCCTCCAAAGTTGAATGTTCTGCAAAAGCTCTCAACATCGGCATACTCTTTTGTAATTGTGGGACCAACAGGGGCACAGCTAACGGCACCACTCATTTCGGTTCCCATCATCCGGGACTTTAGGTAAACGCGGTATAACCTTTCGTGGTTAGGATGAAACTTATCGTATGTAGTTTCCTCATAAACGTATAGCGCTATTAAGAGCGCACTGGCTATGCCAATGGCTAAACCAATAATGTTTATTGCAGTGTACCCTTTCTGTTTAGCAAGGTTCCTAAGGGCAACTTTAAAGCTATTAAGGTTCATAGTTGTGGTTTGTAATATGGTTTCTAATGCTATTCGTACTTAATTGCGTTTATTGGGTTAATTCGTGCGGCCTTTACCGATTGGTAGAGGATTGTTAACACAGCCACTCCTATGCTGGCAACGGCAGAGATTAGGAAAGGCCAAACGCTCAGGTCTATTTTGTATGGGTACTCCCTTAGCCAAAGGGAAATAGTATAGTACGATACTATCCATCCGGCAGAGTTTGCAACAATAACCCATTTTGTGAATTGCCAAATAAGAAGGAGTGCTATTGATTTTGTTGATGCTCCAAGAGTTTTTCTTATTCCAATCTCTTTAAACTTCTGTTCTGCCATAAACGAGGCTAATCCAAACAGGCCAAGGCACGATATCACTATTGCTAGGGCTGAGAAGTATGTGAATAGCGTTGATATTCGCTTCTCTGTGCGGTATAGGTTATCTATGTTTTTATCAAAGAAGCTGAAAGTAAAGGGTTCATCGGGGAGAATTTCCTTCCATTTAGCTTCTATCTTCTCCATAGTTTCAATTGTGCTGTTTGGGGCAATTTTAATGCTAACAGCAGATACTAGGGGTTTGTAAACAGTCATTACTAATGGCTGTACTTTTTGTTTTAGCCCACCATAGTTGAAATTTTTAACAACCCCAATAATGGGCGTGGTAACTCCCCAAACCGATAAGGTTTTGCCTACGGCCGAGTCCATGCCCATAACTCTAACCGCTTCTTCGTTAACAATAAATTTCATGGTATCCGATAGCGACTGGTCAAAGGAACGGCCTTCCGCCATTTGCATACCATAGGTCTCTATAAAATTAAAATCGGTAATAAGAGTGGTGAAGAGCACTCGGGTATTCGGGTCTCGTCCTTCCCAATCAATTCCTCCAGTGCTGTTGCCTAACTGGTTTGGGAGTCCGTTAGATGCAGTAATATACTCAACGGTTGGAATGGCTTGCATCTCACTTTTTAGCAAGTCGTACTTTTGCTTTACTGCATTGGTCATATAGGTGTACACAATGTTCTCCTTATTGTACCCTAAATTCATGTTTTGCAAAAAGTTAAGCTGCTTATTTATGAAAATCGTCCCAACAATTAGGGCGCTGGCAAGTGTAAACTGTATTACTACTAGAATTGTTCTAAACTTTTTAGAACTGGTGGCAAAAGAGCCTTTTAGAACTTTTACAGGGTTGAATGATGAGAGGAAGAATGCTGGGTAGCTACCTGCAATTAGCGCTGTTACAATGGCAATTGTTCCAATTAGGCCAAACAGCCCAAGGCTTAGGCTTTGGAACGAGAGATTTTTACCCGAAATCTCGTTGAATTTAGGCAGTAGTAGCGCAGCAATAAGCAGCGCAATTCCCAGCGATATTATGGTAAGCACTGCCGATTCTCCTAGGAATTGACCAATAAGCTGCCTTTTGTTTCCCCCAACAACTTTTCGTAATCCCACCTCCTTTGCTCGCTGAGACGACCGAGCAGTGGAGAGGTTCATAAAGTTGATACAGGCAATTAGCAGGATTAGAAATGCTATAATACTAAAGAATCTTACCTGTGCAATGGTTCCTGCGTTTGGCCATATTGTGTACAAACGGCTGTGTTTAAGTGGCTCTAGCTTAAGGGTTACATTGGGTTGTCCATTCTTAGCTACAGCATCTTTAATCTCCTCTTCTATTGATGGAAGGTTACTATTGTTGTCAATTTTGGCATAGGTATAAAAGGAGTTGCTAGTCCAAGTGTTATCGTATTGCCAAAAGGTTTCTATGTTTTTTTCAAATAGAATAAAGAAGCTAAACTTAATAACAGAGTTCTCTTTGGGTTTTACAACTCCTGTTACAGTAAAAGGGTGCTCCTTGTTAAGTGTTAGGCTCTTGCCAATGGGATTTTCATCGCCAAAGAACTTTTGGGCTAGTTCCTCGGTAAGTACAATTGCATAAGGTTGTGCAAGAGCATTTTCCTGTTCTCCGAATGTAAAATCGAAGGTAAGAATATCCAGTATCTCCTTGTCGGCAAAAAAACCTTCAGAGTCGTAATGGCTATGCTCTGTATCTTTTGTGATTAGGATGTTCTGCCAAATTGGGGTGAATAGTGCAACCTTACTAAGTGAGGGGTAGTTCTCTCTAAGGTATGGTGCAAGCTGTCCTGGTGTATTGTAAACATATAGGTTGTCGGTTCCTTCGTAGGACTGAATTTCGTACAAACGGTATATCTTTTCGTAATCCTTATGGTACCTATCGTAGCTAATCTCGTCAACAACCCAAAAGAGGATTAGAATTGATGCTGCTATTCCAACCGATAGCCCTGTTATATTAAGTAACGAGAAGCTGGGGTTCCTTTTTAGGAAGCGTAACGTAGTAACAATGTAATTCTTAATCATATGGGTAAGTTTTGGATGTTTTTGCAAATCATTTCTTGTGCCATGTTTTGTAAGTGATTGTTAGTTAGTGGTGTAAATATTGGTAATGTTCTATTCTGGCACGTATTTCTGTGCGATTCCGAACAATTTTGTGTGCGCTACTGATACACCTAAAACGCCTAAGGAGTAAATTAACCGTGATAAAAAATCCATTCCCCAAAAAAAATAGGTTGTTTTTAATTATACCCTTTATATTTATGTGTTACTAGGTATATTTGGGCGCATTTTATATGCACATATAATTTTCAGTATTTATGTTTTACTCACATATTTTTATACAATGGCAATAAAACGAAAACACCTTTGGAAAAAGATACGAAGAGGAATAAAGTACCCCATTCTTTTATTCTTTATTAGATGCTTTATACTTACCATAAGGTTATTGCCTCGTAACTTTGTTTTACGTGTATTCCGTAGATTAGGCCTACTAGCATTTAGGGTTGTTAAAGGGGAGAGGCTAAAAACAATAAAGAATATAAAATTCGCTTATGGCGATACGCTAATCGACGAACAGGTTACTACCATGGCGCGTAATGTCTTTGCGCATCAAGCGCTTAACTTTGCCGATTATCTGCATACGCTGGGCTATAGAACCCGCAAGGATTTTTCTAAACTAATTGATTTTGTGGGAGAGGAGAACCTTAAGGTAGAGTATGAGAAGGGAAAAGGGGTGCTATGCCTTGTTAGCCATACTGGCTCATGGGAATTCTCTGCAATTATGCCTCCTGTAATGGGGTACGAAACTACAGCCGTTAGCAAAGCATTGGCTAACAAAAAGATAAACGACCTTATAATTGGCTACCGCGAGAAGAGGGGAATGAAAAATATTAGTAGGGGTAAAGCATACCCATTGCTAATTGAGGCGTTGGCAAAAGGGGAGTGTATGATTATTATGATAGATCAGGATACTCTAGTGAAGGGAACTTATGTTGACTTTTTTGGAAAAAAAGCGTTTACGCCAATTGGTGCTGCTCGGCTTGCATTAGATTCTGGTTCACCTGTAGTACCAATGTTTATGAAGCGATTACCCAATAATCGCCATCAGTTTACCATATATCCTGCGTTGGAAACTATTAGAACTGGCAACGATGATCATGACTTGGTAGAGAATACCAAGCTCTATACGCAGGTGATTGAGAATATTATTCGTGAAACGCCCGATCAGTGGGTTTGGATGCACGAACGGTGGAAAACTACGCCAGAGATTGAAAAGGCGCATCTAGAGAAGCTAAGGCTAAAGAAGGAGCGCGAAAAAGCAGCAAAGGGAAACAATTAGTTTCCCTTTTTCTTTAGTGTTCACAACCACAACCGCACGAATGGGTTTGTGCTTTAGCCTTTTCAAAGGCCTCACGACCCTCGGTAAAGGCAAACCACGCAATGCCCAGTGAGCCGAGTACGTCAACCCAGCCAATTCCCGTAAAGTGGTATAAAAGGCTTGATGCTAGTAGTATAAATGATAGGTAAAAACAAGTTTTGGTGCAGTTAGCATCGGCAATAATGGCATTTGAGCCTAACTGCTTTCCTACCTTTAGCTTGGCTTTCATTAGAAAGTACATAGTGGCAATGGAAACCGATGATACAATAACCCCAACAACCGTGGTTTCCGGTTTTGTTCCTGTGTAAATGTTAAGAGCGGAACCTACAATTAGCCCTAGGGTAAGTAAGTAAAACGAAAAGCCTGTAATGCGCAGGGCTTGCCTTTCGAATTTATCGGGAGTTTCGTTTTTAGTAAACCTAAGGCGAATAACTAGGTGAAGTATGCCAATGCCCGAAATAACCTCAACAAAGCTATCAACGCCAAATCCGAGTAGAGCCAGTGCATCATCGCTAACCCCAAATCCAACCGAGACCAATCCTTCTACAATATTGTAAACAACAGTTATAATGCTTAAAACTAGTGCGGTTTGAAGCAGTTTGTTTCTATCCATTTCGTTTATCTGTTTTGCATTAGAAACCGCAAATATGGTATTTTGTTCCCAATAAAAGCAAAAGGGTGAGCTTCAAATTCTGCTCACCCTTTTTGTGCTATAAAATTGTACCATTAGAATAGACTAAAAATCCATTTAATAATCCACCAAATGGCTCCAAAAATCCAAGCTATAACCTTATACAATAGGTAGATAATAACTACTACTATTTTAAATATTTTTACTGCAAGCCAGGCAATAAATGCAGCAATAATGGTTATTCCTGTTGCATTTAGGAATCCCCATGCAACGGAAAGTAGTGACCCTATTATTACTGTTAAGGTGAAACCTGCAATAAACCGGGTTGTGCCGGAAGGAATATGGCCCTTTAACCGCTTCAGTATTACTGTAGATGGAGTTGCTGACCAGTAGCACAATAGGGCTACAGCTATTGTTTGAGCCCAGGCATGATATGAGTACAGAAAATTCTCGGGATTGTTAATGAAGCTTACATAATCGAATACCCAATTTATTTTGCTGAAGTACTGATAGGCAACAAATGAACCAAAGAATGCGAGGAGTAAACCTGCGGCTTTGCTTCCAAATCCATAGGATTCGTTAAGTTTGGACTCTATTCTGTCCAGCGCTAGGTCAACCTCCTCGGCAATTTCGTAAGTGCCAATTTTTTGGCTCTTGCGTATTAATCGCCAAGCCATTGTGTAGGCTCTTAGGTTAACCAGTGTTTTTGATCGCTTTAGGTAGCTGTAAGCAACTTCTGCAATGGGGCTGTTTCCTGGTATTACATCATAGTTGCTACCGTATAATACCATTGAGTAGTATTTACCATTAAAGGTGTACTCAAGTTCCCATGCATCAATAATATTAACCTCTAGATTTTGAAATAGGATTTGTTCATAATCGCCCTTGTCAAGTACAGCCTGCTTTATTTTACCTGCAATAAACTTGTGTAAAAAGTGATCTTTGGGTAGGGGGGAGGATTCAATAAAATCTTCAGTTTGATTTATTTTCCGACTACTTTCAAAGGTTTCCCACTTGTCGTTAAACTCTGGAAATTTATCGAAAATGCTATCGTGAATAATGCACGTTGCTTGTCTGGAGAATCTTAGCTTGCGGGTTACTCTAAAAAAGTGCATAAGCTGCTTGTGCCCCTCACAGGTTGGGCAGGTGTTTTTGCCTGTGCCGCTACATTTGGGGCAGGTTATTCTACCAGAACCGTGGCATCGGCTACAGGTAACTTTTCCCTTGCCACCACATGTTCTACACTGAACCTTGCCGCTTCCGCTGCACGATCCGCATCGAGTTGTAGAACCAGTATGACCTTTACCGCCACAGTTGTAGCAAGGAACCCATTCGCGGTGGTCGGCTCCAAGTCCTGTTGATTGTGGCTTATAGCCAGGGTTTCTAACTTGTCCATATCCTCCACAGGTGCCGCACTGCCTTTTTGAGTCAACGTATCCTTTACCGTTGCACGATGAACAGGTGCTTTGTCCATGTCCATTGCAGCTGGAGCAGGTTTTTACCTTACTGCCATTACATGAAGGACAGGTAACACTGGCTGCGCCTCCGCACTGTGTGCAGGTTATCCATCCTTTAGCATGACAATGGTGGCAGTTCTCCACGTACTGGGAGCCCTTAACGTAGTAGTTCTCTGTATCGTTAATAAACGATTCAACTTCGTTTAGCGTTAAGTCCCATGAGTTGACCTCGGACAAATCGTAGTATGTACGTTCTGGGATTTTTTGCCCAGTGTAGGGCTCGTGTCCTTTGCTCTTTTGTCGCTCCTCGTACTGCGATTTAAAAATGATGGGGTATGCAGGGCGGTAGTGAACCGATTTAACCTCTATTTTATTTCCTAAGTTCTTATATGGATGATGAGGGATAGAGTTGGCCCATTTATTAACACCTACTATAAGTTTGGCAATAAGCTCCGTGTTGTTGCTCTGATCCTCGCTGTATATATAATCTGTACTCATAAAATCTTAATCGTTAGTTTGGGTTGGAGATGTTGGTATGTAAATTTTTGGCTTGGCAACATAAACAAGCAAAAAGCGAATTACAAACCATATTACAAACAGTGTTAGGAACACAGGCCACAGTAGAGCCATTGTGTTTGAAGGATTTACAGAGGCCGTTTCAATATACGACTCTGCATTTACTTCCACTTTTCTCCAGAAACCATGCTTTGAGGTATCGGATGCCATTTTTTGTTGTGCCAAGGTCTTAACCTCCTCCAACAGCTTCGACGATTTTGATAGTCTTAGCCCAAGCATAGGATCTGTTAGTGCTTCGGCTTCCGTTATCTCTTTAAGCGTAAGGTTTTTCCCTTGTCTGGTAGATGAGCTTGCTTTCTCTTCCTGCGCTGCCGCACCAATACTTAAGAGCAAAGCAATGGTAAGTACAATAAAATTTTTCATAGTGTAGAGTTGTTTAGCAAAAATCTGTTTTAAATGTAACAAAAGGATTAATTCCAAATGCTTATACTCTAATTTTTATGACAAAAAAGAGGGGCAACAAGTGCCCCTCCTTAGTATAACAGCTATGGTGTTATCTAGTTTTTGTGGAGTTTCACTGTTAGGGTTTTCCCATTAAGTGTCACTTTTAGTAGGTAAAAGCCAGGTTGAAGCTTGTTAACGTCTATGTTTTCGGCAAACACATTGGATTGTTTTGCAAAAACGTGGCTAGACACTAGATTTCCAATAATAGTATAGATTTCCACTTTAACTTCACCCATCGATTCGGAGCTAAAAGACATCTTGCTAATATCGCTTGTTGGGTTAGGATAAAGGGTAAACTCGCCAAAGAATGCATCGTTTGGAATGGCATTTGGTCCTGCTACAACAGTAAGTGTGTTGCTATAGCCCGATGTAATCTCTTTGTTGTATGCAAGCACTTTGTAGTAGTAGGTTTTTCCGTTTTCGGTGTTGCTATCAACGTATCCGTTAGCATTGGCCTCAAGCGATGCAATTTCGGTGTAGCCCGTGTTGCTAACTACAGAACGGTAAACCTTAAATCCTATTTCGTTCTGTGAGTTATCTGTCCACTGGAGGTTAACTTCCGCTTTTGTAACCACAGCCTGAACTAGATTGGTAGGAGCGGCTAGCTTATCAACACAACCCACATAAATTCTAAATCCAGAAGCGTTGTTTGTAGCATCGGCAGAAAGGCGCAGGTGCAGCTTGCCGTCAGTATTCGTAGCCCAAAGCGTATCGGGTATAGCCGTTCCTGTATATGCTCCAACCATAGGCGATTGCGCTGATCCTCCGTTGTACAGAGCCAGGTAATCCTTGTTGGCTTCAATGCTAAATTCGCTTACCCTTAGCTTAATGGTTTTACCCGCCTCGCTAGGAGTAAGGGTTGCCCATGTGGTTTTGTTATCGATGTAGTTATTTAAGCCACCATTATCGAGTATGGTGTAGTTACAACGTACAATTTCTGCATCGTTAATAATTTGAGCACCCACAACAACCGATACTACGGAGGTGTACTCCGATTGTTCTGTATCAGTAGTGGCTTTAACCCTATAGTAGTAGGTTTGCTCCGATTCAAGGTTTGTGTCGGTGTAAGCAGTAGCATTGGCAGAGGCTGTTCCAACCACTTCAAACCCATCGGTAGCTTGTAGGGAACGCTCTATGGTAAACCCGGTTTCGTTAAAGGAGTTGTCAACCCAGGTTAGCTCTGCATTATTTTCTGTTGTTGATTCAACTGCCAGTTCACTCGGAGCTCTGCAGCCAGCTGTTGCCGCGGCAAGGTTAGCTGAATTAACGGAGTGATGCCCATAGAAGCTTGTGTAAACTTTATAGAAGTACTGTGTTCCTAGTTCTAGGTTATCATCAGTATAGCTATAAGTAAATCTAGGTAGATGAGCAATTGGCTCATAGGTTCCATTCTCTGTTAGTGAGCGGTAAACAACAAATTCCGATCTTACAAGATCGTTTGTTGTCCACCTCATTTCAATTGAACTATTTGTTGCACTAACAAGGGTTAAATTGGTAGGCTCTTCTGGTATATAAATGCAAGACACATGAGCAAAGAATCCCTCTCGTGTATTGGTTCCATCAGACACAAACTGTAATGTTAATGATCCGCTAGTGTTCGATGCCCAAATCGAATCAGGTAGTGTGGTTCCTGTTAGTGTAGCAATAAGTGGATCGTTTACTGTTGGTCCGTCAAAAATGTATAGGTGATCGAAGTTGTTTTCAAGGTCGAACGAATGGAATACAAGTTTAACTTTCTGATCAGGAGCCATCGGGTTAAGGATAATGGTTTTATCCTCATTACTGCTATAGTTGGCTTCGCCACCTGGGTCTAGCAGGTAATAATCGCATCCTCGCGAGCTGCCGTCAAAAATGCTAACGTACCCTGCTTTAACCGATGCAACATTAGATGGTGCAGATTCTATTCCATCGGCAATTGCTTTTACTTGGTAGTAGTAGGTGGTACCAACACTTCCAAAGTCAATATACGATGTAAAATTAGCTGGAAGTGTTGCTCGCTGCTCAAATCCCGATGTAGCAGAGAGTGAACGTTCAACTATATAACCAGATTCTGTAGTTGCGTTATCGGTCCAGTCTAAAATCAAATCACTGCTACCCTCGGCGTGTGCGGTTAGTGACGTTGGTGCTAGTGCTCCTAGCGTTGTTGCTTCTAGGGTATTGGATGGGTTAGACACATAGTCGTTATTCCACGCTTTAACTATGTAGTAGTAGGTAGTACCAGTGGTAAGGTTCTCGTCAGTAAAGGTGTTAACATTCTGAGCCACGCTACCTATTTCCACAAAATCGCCATCCGATGTAGAAGCACGGTAAACTTTATAACCTAGTTCATAATCGGTATTATCTCGCCAGAAAACGGTAATGCTGCTTCCTGTTGCGCTTTGAACAGCCAAATCAGTTGGTGCTGCAACTTGGTTTATACAGTTGGCGGCAATCTTGAATCCTGCTTGGTTATTGCTTCCATTGCTGATAAACCTTAGGGTAAGCTGTCCCGTTGGGTTTGTTGCATGGATTGGGCTAGGAACCTGATTCCCACTTAGTGTTGCTATAAGCGGATCACTGGTTGATGCACCATCGTAAACGTAAAGAATATCGTTGTCGGTTTCTGTTGCAAACGACTCGAAGGTTAGCTTTACTGCCGACTCCGCTGTTTGTGGGGTAAGCAGCATGGTGTAATCCTCATTGTTAGAGTAATTACCTAGGCTGTTTCCTGAATCAAAAATGATGTAGTTACAGCGATTTACCTCTGTGCTACTCATTAGTACTGCACCTGCTACAAAGTATGAGGTTTCGCTTTTGTCCGATTCCTCGGTGGCGTTTACAGCATAAATGCGGTAGTAATAGGTTGTACCAAACGTTACGGCGTTGTCGCTATAGGAGGTAGCATCTGAAGCAACAGTTGTAAGCTCAGCAAAATTTGCGTTAGCCTCTAGTGAGCGCTCAATAACAAATCCTGTCTCGCTAACATCGTTACGCTGCCAGTTAATGGTTATAGTTTGATTGTCTGGTGATGCAAGTGAAACAAGAGTAGGAGCAGCAATACCTCCTGTTTTTGCTTCAATAGCATTGCTAGGTAGAGAGTTAGCATCGTCATTTGCGGCAAACACCTGGTAGAAGTAGGTTGTTCCAGATGCCAGTCCATTGTGAGTAAACTGGGTTACATCGGCACTAACCTCCCCAACTAAATTGTATTCTCCATCAACTGACGCCGCACAGTACACCTGGAATTTGGTTTCGTCGGTTGAGTTATCGGTCCAGCCAAGAGTGATGCTATTAGTTGTAGCCGATACTACGTTGAGGTTACTAGGCGCATTGGGTATGCTAATACATGATGCTGTTGCTTTAAATCCAGTTGTTACAACACTTCCATCGGAAGTAAAACGAAGCGTTAGTACCCCTTCTGCATTTGTGGCTGTGTAGCTGAAAGGTGTTTGCACTACACCCGAAATTCGCTCTAATAGAGTAGAGGAGGTATTGGGTCCATCGTAGATATAAAGATAATCCCACCCACTCTCTGTAATGAATTCATTAAAGGTGATCTTCATAACTTTACCTGCCTCCGAAGGAATAAGTACCATCGTGTTGTCAAGTAAATTACTATAATCCATTAGGTTACCTGGATCTAGTATTGTGTAGTTGCAGTTGGTAATTGTGGCATTGCTAAATGTAACTGCTCCTGCAATTGTTCCTGTAATGGGTGATGATAAGGCTTTTTCTTCATCTTTTAAACCAAAAACTTTGTAATAGTAGGTCTGATCAGCTATTACGCTATTATCTGTGTAAGATGTTGCATCGGCTGCAATTGTAGCAATGCTTTCATAACCAGATCCTGCTGACGTTGACCGCTCTATTGAGTAGCTAGTTTCTGTAGTAGAGTTATCGGTCCAAGTTAGTACAATCGAGGTGCTTGTTGGTGATGATGATCTAAGGTTAGATACAGATGCTATACCAATAGTCGATGCTTCTAGCGCTTCGGTTAACGAAGACATAGCTAAAAGGTTTACTACTTGTATTTTGTAGTAATAGGTTGTTTCACTATTAAGGTTAGCATCGGTATATTGGGTTATGTTTGCATCTACTTCTCCTACATAGGCATAATTTCCATTAAGTGTTTGGGAGCGATAGATTTTGAAAATGGTTTCATCATTAGAGTTATCGGTCCAACCAATGGTTATTGTGTTTGGTGTAGAAGTTAAAACCGTTAAGTTACTTGGTAGCTCCGATGGGGTAACACAGCTTACGTCTAGTTTAAATCCAGATGCAACAGTGCTACTATTAGAGTAGAATAATAGAGTTAAAGCACCCTCTGTATTTGTTGCTTGGAATGCATTGCTAGGGATACTGGTTCCCCAAAGTTGACCAATGTTAGTTGTACTGGTTGTAATTCCGTTGTATATGCTAATGTAGTCATTGGAACCTAAATCTAGTTCATCTACTCTTATGCTAACCATTTTCCCTGCTTCCGAGGGGTATATAACCATTGCTTTATCGTAGGATACAGGGTAGTTATTTAGCCCACCTGGATCTAGAATTTTGTAATTGCAGCGAGTAACAGATATTTCGTCGAAAACAACAGCACCTGCAATTAGGCCTACAACATCGGTAGTGTCTGAATTTCCTTCGTTGCTTGTGGCAAAAAGTCTGTAGTAGTATGCCGTGTTATATTCAACGTTATTATCTGTATAGGAGGTCTCACTGATGCCTAGTGTGATTAGGCTTTCAAAACCACTGTTGGAATTCAATGAGCGTTGAATCACAAAGCCTGTCCCTGATGTACTATTATAATCCCATGATAACGTAATTGACGTATTGGTTGGTGAGGATATGTTGCTAATAACAGGTATTGCCATTCCCGTTGTAGTAATCTCTAGTATATTAGAATATACAGAGAAAAACATGCTATTGGCTGCGATAACCTTGTAGAAGTATGTAGTTCCAGAAGCTAAGTCGGTATCGGTGTATTCAACAACATTTTCTGCAACTTCCGATACTTTTGTGTATTCTCCATCAATGGCATTGGCTCTGTAAATCTCAAACTTTGTTTCGCTATCGGAGTTATCGGTCCAGCTTATTGTTGTTGAGTTACTTGTTGTAGATGTTGCTATAAGGTTTGTTGGGGCAGCAATGGGAATTATACAAGACACATTAATTTTATAACCACTGTAAGTATTACTTCCATCGGAGGTGAATTTTAGGGTTAGCTTTCCTTCTGCATTTGTTGCTGTAATATCTGCAGGGATTGTACTTCCTGTTAAAGATGCTAGTTGGGGAGCACTGGTAGAGCTACCGTTGTAAACTATAAGTTTATCCCATCCCGACTCAAGTCTAAACTCCTCAAAGTTTAGATTTACCTTTTTATCTGGCTCGGTAGGTGATAAAACAATGGTCTTGTTCTCATTGTTTGAGTAGTTGTTTATTCCGCCTGGATCTAGAAGTATGTAGTTGCAGCGAACAACCTCTGTATTGCTAGTAATAACAGAACCTGCCATAAAACTTACTGATGCGCTTAGCTCCGATTGGGTTATGTCATTTACTGCATAAACGCGATAGTAGTATATTACACCATACTCAACTGTATTATCATCAAAAGTGGTAACATCGGCTTCAACTGTGCCTACTTGACTATAATTGGCACTAGGTTCCAACGAACGTTCTATAACAAAACCAGTTTCGTTGATATCGTTATCCTCCCAATTAATGGTTATAGTCTGCGGTGCGGACGATGATATTGAGGTTATGGTTGGTGCAGCGATTCCTTCTGTTGATGTTTCAAATGCAGGAGAATATGCCGAGGTTAAATCGTCACTTACTGCACGAACTTTATAAAAGTATGTGGTTTTAGAAACTAGCCCTGTGTGCTCAAATTCAGTAACATCTGGGTTTACTTCACCTGCAAGCAAGTATGTTCCATCAATAGCAGTGGCATAGAGGATTTGGAACTTGGTCTCGTCGGCCGAGTTGTCCGTCCACCCAATTTTAATGGTATGCTCTGTTGCAGATACTAGGTTAACATTTGATGGTGCATTAGGAATAGAAACGCAAGTTACTGCTGCTTTAAATCCGCTTCGCGTGGTATAGTTGCTAGATGTAAATCGGAGTGTAAGTGTACCCTCTGCGTTGGTTGCATTGTAGGCAAATGGCGTGGTTTTTAGTCCCGTTAAAGTAGCAATAAGAGGAGAAGAAGTGGATGGCCCATCGTAAATATATAATAGATCATTATTGCTCTCTGTATTAAAAAGGTCAAAAGTTAGCTTAACCATCTTGCTCGTTTCCGATGGTGTAAGAATAAGAGTTTTATCCAAATTGTTTTGGTAGTCGGAGGTTCCCCCAGGGTCAAGTACGTATAGACCACAAATACTTTGAGAACTGGTGTTCATGGTAATTGCACCAGTTAGTGTGTTTGCGCTATTGGAGTAGTTTGAGTTATACTCTCCATTCACGGCCTTAACCCTAAAGTAGTAAACAACATCAGTGGTTAGCCCCTCGTTAGTGTACGATGTTGTGTTGGCTGGTACTTCTGCAACTGCAACAAAGTCTGCTGTGACAGGTGTGGTTGAGCGCTCAATTACAAATTTCTCTTCATTTGTAGAATTATCTGCCCAAGTAAGCACTATTGATGTTGCGTTGGGAGATGTAGCCAATAAATCAGATGGTGCTACAGGGCCTAGGGTTACAATAGACGCAGCATTGCTCCAAGCCGAAGCACCATATGCAGTCCTAGTCCTAATTTGGTATGTGTAATTTGAGCCAGAGTATAGAATATCGTTATCTGTATAGGATGTAGCATCTGCGGCAGTAGTTGCTATTGTTGTGTAGCCGGAACCATTAACTGAACGTTGAATTTCGAATCCCGTTTCATTAGAAATGGTATCGGCCCAGGTAATCTCAATGGTTGATGCCGATGTTTGTGTTAGTGCAATATTATGAGGAGCATACATTGGCAATTCGCAGGTTATGTATGCTTCCCAACCCGCAGCTTTTGATACGTCGGTATCAGAAGTGAAGCGAAGGGTTAGTTTTCCCTCGGCATTTGTAGCAACAATGGGGTCGCTAGGAATATTACTGTATGTTAAATCGTATAGCTTAGTGGCCGAAGTACTACTTCCATCGTAAATGGATAGAACATCTCCTGCTGTGAGATTTAAGCTGTTTAGCGTGAATTTTAATATGCGGTTTGCTGTAGCAGGGGTAAGGGTTTGGGTAAAGTCCTCAACCGATCGGTAGGGGTTGTTAACGCCTGAGTCGAAATGGTATGTGTTACAAACAGTTTTGTCGCCATCGTTAATTGCAACACCTCCTGTAATTACGGAAACTGTTTCGCTATAGCTGTAGTACCCGTTTGCATCAACTGCTTTAACTCTAAAAAAGTACCGGGTTTTATTGCTTATACCATCGGTTACTGTTGCTGTAGTGGTATTTGCAGCTAAGGTTGCAACGGGTTGGAAACTGGTAGGGTTTTCTATGGAGCGCTCTATAATGTAGTTGGCCTCATTAGTTGCATTGTCAGCCCACGATAGTTCAATGTTTAGGGGTGTAGCCTCTACTCCGGTAAGATTGGTTACCTCTGCAGGGGGTGTTCCTGCCTCAGTAGTATATTTTACTATTAGTTCTGGATGTTTGGTGTCATCAGCATAATCTCCCGAGGCAAACGTTAATCGCCTGTAGTGCTGCTCTGTTGCAAGCTTTAGCAGAAATCCATAATTTCCAAGTTGCTTTGCGTCTCTTATAAGTTGGCTTACATCAATTCCCAAATAATCCTGAGTAGGATTGATACTATTGGGAATAAGTACTTGATTATCGCTTGTTGTTGTTGGTTGATTATTCCACGTAACGGTTGTTTTATCCCAACTCTCAGTCACTCGCATTAATAGGCTCTCATTGGAACCCATGGTGTTTGCGTGTTCTCCTGTTCCTCCTGGAGCATAGTAGAGATTTAGGGTTGCCTCTACAATATTGGCCTCTGCTGGAATTGCCGATAGGTCAAATTCTATCAAACTGCGGAAGTAAAGTGGAACTCCTCCATTGGTCCATGCATTTACTCCAAATTCCGCGAAATCTGGCCTTGCTAGATCAGGACTGCTTGATACTAATAGGGCATTTTTTCCTTCAGCACTTGGCTTAATGGATACAACCGTTGGTTGTCCCAACAGCGTTATTGCCAAGGAGAGGAATAGGGAAAGGGTAAAAATTCTTTTCATAAGCTTAATTTCGTTTGAAAATCGCTAACGAAATTAAAACTTCTATGCAGTTGTGTAACTCCTAGACTTACAGTAGGTATCTTTAAACTATTTCTTTCGCTGGCATTTAATTCTTGGACCCCCCGCCTAGTATGGGGTTTAAGGTTTAATGCATTGTTGCGATAAATTATATGTTGTGTAACATATCTGTATAGTTGACCTGTATTTAAAAAGTTATTTTTCAGTCAATCAATTTTTTGAGCAGTTGCAAAAATGAATTGCCCTATTCTTGTTGTTCTTGTTTTTGAGCATTATTGGTTAGTCTACAGCTTTCTTCGTCTAGTTCAAGTTCAAGGGTGCTATAGCTAAAACCATAGTGTTTCATAATTTTTGAGAGCTCTTTTTTTACCTTAATAAGCTCAATGAGATTCGATACCGAGTTTAGCTTAACGTGAGAGGTAAATACATGCTGTTCACCGTCTAGGCTCCAAAGATGAGTGTGGTGCAGCGACTGTATCCTATCTATTTTTAGTATCTCCTCTTCAATTTCTGCTATGCTTATATTGTCTGGACTGCCCATCATAAATATCTGTGCCGTTTCTCTTAGGCGTTTAATAACATGCCAAAGTACGTAAAGAGTTATAATTACGGAAAGGGCAGGGTCTATGTACATGGAATCGGTAAATAGCATTACAATACCAGCAACAAGTACTGCAATCCATCCTAAAACATCTTCAAGCATATGCCAGAACACTACACGTTCGTTAAGCGTTTGCCCGTGTTGTACCTTAAGTGCTGCAAGCCCGTTAATAATAACGCCAGCAATGGCAAAGCCAATCATACCAAGAGCATTGGAGGGTTCGGGGTTAACAAATCGCTCAACGGCTTCTCTAATAATAAAGATGGAGCCCACAATAAGCACTGTGCTGTTAATTAGCGCACCAAGTAACGAGAATCGTTGGTAGCCAAAGGTGAACTTCTTATCGCCTGGTTTTTTCGATTTTCGGTCCAGTATCCATGCTAAGCCTAGGGAAAGGCTATCGCCCAAATCGTGCAGCGCATCGGAGAGAATTGCAACGCTGTTCACAAGTATTCCGCCTACAAGTTCCGCCATGGCAAAGCCAAGGTTTAGGAAGAAGGCAGTACGTATATTTTTTGTAGAGTGGGAGTGCATTGTTTAATCTTTATTAATCACAGCGTAATCCAACTTGGATTACGCTGTGATATTAAACTTGGATTTGTTTTTGCCTAACTCCTTAAAAACGTTATTGGATTGATATTGTTCGCTATAACTCGTAACGGGTTAGCGCTGCAATGCTGATTAGGTAATCGCGTTCAAGCTCCATTAGCTTATCTGTTACTTCGAAGAGAAAAGTTACCTCGTTGTAGTAATCTATGGATGATATGCTACCCAGCTCTAGTGCTTTTTGAAGTAACGGTAAGTTGTTGGATGCCTCTGTTTCGGCCTTAATTTGGTTAATTTGAGCTAGAATGCTTTCTGCGTAGCTGTAGCCAGATAGGTACTCGTTCTCAACTTCCATTCGGCGACTTTGCATAAGGGACTCAGCCGCATTAACCCTAAACTTTGCAGCCTTTACAGAGCCAACGTTACCCCAAAGAGGTACGGAAAGACCAAACTTAAAGCCTCTAAAACCCTCGTCGGAAGTTTCTTCGCTCTCAAAGGCAATTTCAAATTCTGGTAGCCACTGGTTTTTTGCAAGTGCAAGTTCTTTCCCTGCAACGTCTTGTCCTACCAAAGCATAGCAAATACGAGCATCTAGCTCATTTGCTTTAGCCAAAATAGATTCAAGCGTCGGAACTGCTTGCAGTGTGGTTTCGGAAATTGAGGTGATACTGGTTGTTGTTCCCCCATTAAGCCAGTTTAGTTTTAGCTGAAGGGTATTGGCAGTTGCTTCCCATTCGCGTTTGCTGGTTTGAAGGTGCATTAACCGCAGCTTGGAGTTATTTAGGTCAATAACCGATACTTCACCTTTTTGCACTAGGGTTTCGAACCATTGGTTTACTTTTTGGGCTTGCGTAACCCTCTCGGTGTAAACGGTTACCATTTGGTTGGCGTGCAACAGCTCAATAATGGTGGTTTTGGCCTCAAGCATAACCTCCTGCCTAATAATTGCTGCATCGGTATCGGCCAGTTTGGCATTGCTTTTTGCCAGCGCTGCTTTTTTTAGATATACCGTAGGGAACTCAAATCCCTGCGAAATGCCATAAACGGTTTTGTAACCTCCACCTTGCTTTATAGAGGGCATTTTGCCAAACTCAACGCTTGGGTTTGGAGGGGTTAGCCCAACTCTGGACTCTGCTTTATGCGCATCGGCGCTGTAGCCTGCGCTTTTTATTATGGGATTATTCCTTGCTATTTGCAGTAGCAGCGTATCTATGGTTGGCTGTGCCAGCAGGCAGCTTGGCAACCATAGCAGCGCAGCAACTAGTATGTTTCGTTTCATTTTTTTAGA
>DHVO01000099.1:25966-38921 GCA_002412705.1 Bacteroidales bacterium UBA5206
ATTAAGGCAGAACTCAAATCGTTTAACGTTTAACGAATCACGCATTTCGCTTCATCCTCCTAAATACAATAGGAATTATGTAGATGTTAAGCAGTGTTGAGGTTAGCAGTCCACCTAGAATAACCTTGGCCATTGGGCTTTGTATCTCGTTGCCAGGTGCATCGCCATTTAGGGCAAGCGGAATTAGCGCAAGTGCAGCGGTTAGGGCGGTCATTAGTATTGGATTAAGCCTATCTGCAGATCCAGCAGTTATGGCCTCATCCAACGAAACGTTTTGTCCCAGAAGATGCTGGTAATTTGATACAAGTAGTATCCCGTTCCGGGTTGCAATGCCAAATAGGGTAATAAACCCAATAATTGCAGGAATGCTAACAAACCCAGATGTAAAGTAAACCGCAAATACACCTCCAATTAGGGCTAGTGGAAGGTTTAGCAATATGATGCCTGCCAGCGTAGCATTTTTAAACTCCTGGTACAGCAGTAGGAATATAATAAAAATGGCGAGTAACGATGTTAGCAGGAGTGTTCTAGATGCTGCTGCTTCGCTTTCAAATTGCCCCCCGTACTCTATTCTGTAACCCTCAGGTAGCTTAACATTAGCCTCAATGGTCTCCCTTATGCTTTTAACAGCAGTGCTAAGATCTGTTCCAGCCACGTTTGCCGATACAACAAGTTTCCGTTGTACATTTTCTCTTGATATTGAGCTGGGCCCTGTTACCGATTTTATTTCAGCAACCTGCTCAAGAGGAACTTTTTTGCCATTGTAAGTATCAATAAGTGCGTTTTTTAGCCCATTAATGGAGTTTGTGTAGTCGCCGTTAAACCTAACAAAAAGGGCAAAACTTTTTTGATCCTCGTAGATATCGGACAGCTTTTCACCTGCTATTGCAAAGTTTACAAAATGGTTAAACTCGTTTATCGATATTCCATAGGCTGCAAGCATTTCCCGGTTGGCCTTTATTTGAATTTGAGGAATCTCAGTAAGCTGTTCCACATTTACGTCAACCAAACCTGGGATATCGGCAATAGCTGAGCTTATCTTGTTGCCAGTTAAGTACATTTGGTTCAGGTTGGTACCAAACAGCTTAATGGCAATATTAGCTCTTGTACCCGATAGCATGTGGTCTATTCTATGACCTAGTGGTTGCCCAACAGTTGTAGCAACACCTGGCACTCCTGCTAGTTTATTTCTAACATCTTCCAAGAACTCTTCTTGGGAGCGCTCCTTTAGGGTAAAGTTAACATCAATTTCGGCTCCGTTGGTCGATTGGGAGTGCTCATCCAGTTCGCCACGGCCAGTTCTACGAGCCGTGCTGGTTACCTCGGGAATAGACAGCAGCTCCTGCTCAATAGTGTTTCCTAGCTGGTTGCTCACCTCAAGCGAAATACCTGGTTTGCTAATGGCTGCAATTGTTAGCGCCCCCTCATTAAACTCTGGTAAAAAGCTGCGTCCCATTGTAGAAAAGAGCACTATGGAAACAATGAATAGACCTAACGATGAGAATATCACCAATCTACTGTGGTTTAGAGCCCAACTTAGCGACTGTTTGTAGTATTTTGCTGTGGTGCGAGTTAGCCAGCTCTCCTTTTCCTTGCGGTTTAAGTACTTGTTACCAGATAGTAGGAGGCGACATAGTAATGGCGTTAGTGTCATGGCTACAATAAGCGACATAAATAACGACACGATGTACGCAATTCCCAGCGGTTTTAGCATTCTTCCCTCCATGCCCGATAAAAAGAATAGCGGAAGGAATGCTACCATAATAATAAATGTTGCGTTTAGTATGGAGGCTCTAATCTCTCTTGATGCTTCAAAAACAACCGTAAGAGTGGATTCTTTTTCCGACTCGGGTTTGGTGTGGTTCTGCCGCAAGCGTTTGTAAACATTCTCCACATCAATAATGGCATCGTCAACCAGCGAGCCAATGGCAATGGCCATACCTCCAAGGCTCATGGTATTAAGGCTCATCCCCATCCACTTAAGGGCAATTATGGCACCCAGTAGCGACAAGGGGATGGCTAGTAGCGATATTATGGTGGTTCTAAAGCTCCCTAGGAATAGGAAAAGAATTACAGTAACAAACACAGCTCCCTCAATAAGTGCACGTTGTACGTTGCTAACCGATGTCTCAATAAAATCGGCCTGACGGAATATTTTGGTATCCATCCTTACATCGGCTGGCAGCGTTTTGCGCAGCTCGTTTAGGTTGCGCTCTATATTCTCGGTAACCTTTAGTGTGTTGATATTGGGCTGCTTGGATACAGAAATGATTACTGCAGGCTTCCCGTTTTGCGATGCATAACCCATTTTTACTGCGCTACCAATTTTAACTTCGGCAATATCGCTAAGGTAAATGGGTTTGCCGTTGCTCATTTTTACCAAGGAGTTTCCTAGTTCGGAAATGCTGTGTGTACGGGCAATTCCCCTAACAACATATTCATTCCCATACTCTCTAACCACACCGCCATTAGAGTTGGTGCTAATGCCTTCGCTTACCTCTATTAGTTCATCAAAGGAAACACCGTAGTGCATCATCTTTTGTGGGTTAGCCAGAATCTGGTACTGCTTGTAATCGCCGCCAATAATAGTTACCTGCGATACCCCTCCTGTGGCCAGAATAACGGGTTGCACGTTCCATTCGGCTATTGTGCGTAGCTCCATCATCGAGGTGGAGTCGGCTTGTAGTCCAATAAAGAGTATTTCGCCCATTACGCTCGATTGAGGCGCTAGCTCTGGATTTACCCCTTGGGGTAAGGTGTTTGATAGCGATACCATTTTTTCGCTAACAATTTGACGCGCCTTAAAAATATCGGTACCCCAGTCAAATTCAATCCATACAAATGAAAATCCGTACGATGAATTCGAGCGTACCCTTCTAACATCCGTTGCTCCGTTAACTGCGGTTTCTATAGGGAAAGTAACTAAGCGTTCAACTTCTTCGGCAGCCATTCCGTGAGCATCGGTCATAACAACCACTGTGGGTGCAGTAAGGTCGGGGAATACATCAATATCCATGTTACTCGATGTAAATACACCGGCAACCATTAGAATAACTGCCATTAAAAGAATTAGCAGCTTATTCCGTAACGAAAAGTGAATTATTTTATCTAGCATTTTAGTTTAGCGTTAAGCGTGAAACGTTAATCGTGAGAAGTGAAACGTGAGGCGAGTTAAAGGTTAGACGTTTAAAATTCAAGATTCAAGATTCAAGATTTTGTGAGCATACTTCCGATAACTTCCGACTACTTCCTCATCTCCATCATCTCCATCATCTTCCTCAATTAGTGTACATGTCCTGCATGGGGATCCAGTGCTGCTGATACTGCTGCTAGCTTAACAAGTATGGCTCCTTTGGTAACAACACGCTGATTCTTGTTTATTCCCGTTACTATTTCTGTCCTTAACCCATCGGTTTGCCCTATGGTTATCTCCTGTTTTTCAAAAAGCTCAGGGGTTAGCTGCACAAAAACAAAGTAGTGACCTTGGTCCTCAAGAATTGCATCATTAGGAATGGTAATCACTGGTTTTGTGCTAGTTGTTCTAATAAACACCTCAACTAAAGAGCCTGGGTAAAGCATGTTGTTGCCGTTTACCTTAAAAGCTACAGGTATAAGTGTGCTTCCATTGGTAAGACTTTTCCCTACAGAGATTAGTTTGCCATTTAGCTCGTTTATGTTCAGCGTTTTATTTCCCGTTTTTACTGTGGCGCCTTCTATTTGGTCAAGTAGGTGAGCGTAGCGCTGTGGCACGTCGGCAGTAAGTGTAACATTGTTTTCTTCGGCAACGGTAAGTAGGGGAGTCCCCTGTTCAACATAACTTCCGTTGGTGACAAAAACCTCGGTAACAAAACCCGATGCAGGGGCTATTACAACTTGCCCTTTCTCTGTTACGCTCTTGGCCATGCTTTTATAGGCCGATTCGGCTTTATCGAGCTCCGCTTTTGCTTCAACCAAATCCTTATTGGGAACAAGATTGTCCTTTGCCAGTTCAACAATGCGCTGGTAGTGGGTTGTAGCTTTTTCGTAGTTTGCTTTGGCATCGGTATAAATAGATGCAGCGTTGTTACTTGCCCCATCCGATAGTACACTAAGTAGTACATCGCCTTTTTTTACTTTTGTTCCGGCCAGTACCATTCCGTTTCCAAAGCTTACTGTTCCTGCAACCTTTGCCGATACCGATGTTATGGCGCTTTGCCCAACATCAACTTTTGCAACGCTTTTTATTATGGTTCCAAAGGGGTGTTCCATGGGGTAATCGGTGCGAAATGCAACTTTCCACGATTGTTCTTTAGTAAAGGGGATTGCCGTTGCGCTCTCAACGTGAAAATCTTCGGCATAGTGAATGGCATTGTGGCTGTCGCTAAAAATTTTAAATGGAGCCGACTCAACATAGTACTTATTGCCGTTTAGTGTATGCTCAAACCTAATAGTGGCATTACCTTTTTTGCTAGGTTTTATTGTGAACTTGTATATTCCTGTTCTGGTTGGCTTATCTATGGTTTGCTCTATTTTTTCCCCATCAATGTTAAGAATTGCGGTCATTGAACCTTCTGTTACAGGGGTAAAGCTGTTTATATAGGTAAAATGGGCAAGAATGCTCGATGGTTTATTGGCAATAAAGGGGTCACTTTCGGCAAAAACCTCAAGGTCGGTGCTGTATGCTGTTATTGGGAACGATACCTCGTCATGACTGTGTGCATGGGCATCGGTGCTGTGGTTGTGCGCATCGTTCTCTTTGTTGCTGTGACTATGGCATGCGCTAAACGCTAACGATACTGCCATTGCAATAATTGCTAATCTGTTCATTGTATTGATATTTAAAAATCAACTTTATAGCTGTTATGATAGTTTTGAGTAGGCGCATTCTTGCCCTTTGCTTGCAAAAGTTGGGTTTGATGCTTACAAATGGATACAAAAACACGAAAGGGGCAAAAGCCTTGCTAAAGGTCAATTGCAGATTTTTGGGTTCAGAAATTTTAGGTGCAGATTGCAAATCCCTACCCTGAGACTAGCAGGTAGGAGGGCCTCTTTTGGAAATGGAAAACGATAGTAGAATACTCTTAGCCGAGTGGTTGAAAATGGGGATTACCTCACAGCTTTCATGCTCCTTGAGGCGAAGCAATGCTGAGTTTTGATTAAAGAGCGGATGTAGCAAAACCTGTTGAAGGTCAACAATGTGAATGGTTGTTTTTACGCTTTTACTGTCCCATGGTAAATGAGAGAGAATGGAACAGGTGGCATCGTGCTCGTGGTTGGAGTGCTCCTCGCTATCCGATTGGTGATTATGCTGATTGCTGTTACAACCAACAACTTTCCCCGTTAGCAGGTCGTGATGGTGATGCGGTACCAGCTCATGCGCCAAAAAGGCCATGAGGGCTAGCATAAATAGGGTTACCGAAAATCCTTTCACCATCTTTGTCATGCGGCAAATCTAGTAATTTTTTTGGTATCGGAATATGAGGAATATGAGGAATATGAGGAATATGAGGAATATGAGGAATAAGAGGAATAAGAGGAATAAGAGGAATAAGAGGAATAAGAGGAATAAGAGGAATATGAGGAAGTATCATAAGAACTCCACTGAACCAGCCCCAAAACAATAAATTTAAAGATTATGGCAGCCCAAAATCGTTTAACTTTTCATCTCGCCTAAGGGCAGCTTGCCTCGACTCAAGGCGAGGAGACAAGCTGTTTCACTTCTCACGTTCTCAAGCTGAGCATATTGAGGAAGAGGGAATATGAGGAAGGTGAGGAAGACGAATAAGTATCATAAGAACTCCACTGAACCAGCCCCAAAACACTAAAACTTCAAGATTATAGCAGCCCAAAATCGTTTAACGTTTAACGTCTCACTTCTCACGTTCTCTAGCTGAGCATATTGAGGAAGAGGGAAGATATCGGAAGATGAGGAATATGAGGAAGTATCATAAGAACTCCACTGAACCTGCCCCAAAACACTAAACTTAAGGATTATGGTAGCCCAAAATCGTTTAACGTTTAACGTCTCACTTCTCACTTCTCACGTTCTCTAGCTAAGCATATCTATAACATTTTGTTCACCTAGTAACCGAAGTGGATTTGCCGATTCCACAAAGTTTTTAGCCAGCAGCTCTTTGCGCTCCTGTAGGCGCACAATCTTTTCTTCAACAGTATCAACGGTAATGAATCGATATACAAAAATGTTTTTATCCTGCCCAATTCGGTGGGCACGGGCAATAGCCTGATTCTCCACAGCAGGGTTCCACCATGGATCTAAAATAAAGATGTAATCGGCTGCTGTAAGGTTTAGCCCCACACCACCCGCTTTTATGGAGATTAAGAAAACCTGAACCTTACTGCTACTCTGGAACCTATTAACCACCTCCTTACGGTTTACGGTACTGCCGGTTAACATCTCGTAACCAATGCCAACCTCGTCAAGGTGTTTGGCCACAAGGTTTAGGTGCTTAACAAACGAAGAGAAAACCAGTATTTTATGCCCTTCGGTAACAACACTTTCTAGGCTACGGGTAATCTCCTCAAACTTACCAGAGTCCATGTTGGGCTGTTCCTCTAGCATGGCGGGGTGGTTGGCTATTTGGCGCAGGCGGGTTAGCCCTCGCAGTATGCTAATTGCGGAGCGCTCAAAACCTTGCTCGGCAATGGTATCAATAATGCTATTGCGTATGGACCAGCGTTCGGCGTCGTAAACGCCTTGCTGGCTATCGGTCATTTCACAGTAAACAATTTGTTCCGTAACCTCTGGCAGGTCTTTGGCTACTTCCTCCTTGCGGCGTCGCAGTACAAAGGGTTCAATTAGACCTTTTAGGGTTTGCTCCATGCGCTCGTCGCCATTCTTCTCAATGGGAATAATAAACTCATCGCGAAACGAACGCTGGCTGCCCAGCATCCCCCTGTTTAAAAAGTTTAGCTGCGCCCACAAGTCCATTAGCGAATTCTCAATGGGTGTTCCGCTAAGGGTTAAGTATCCATTGGCTTTTAGCAGCAGAACGGAGCGGTATATTTTTGATGTGGGGTTCTTAATGGTTTGGCTCTCGTCTAGTATAACGTAGTTAAACCTAGCATCTTTAAGCATGTCAATATCGTTTCTAACCACTCCGTAAGTGGTAATAACAATATCGTACTGAAGGAGTTTAGCAATGCTGCGCGTGCGCTGTGTCCCTGTAAACACGTGAACGTACATATTGGGTGTAAAGCGCTGTATCTCCCTTAGCCAGTTGTGTACTAGCGATGTGGGTACAACAATAAGTGTGGTACGTCCCAGTTTAACTGGGCCAGAGGTATCGGTATCGTATAGTTCTGGTCGGGTTTCCCTTTGTTGTTGTAAAAAGGCTAAGGTTTGCAGCGTTTTACCAAGTCCCATATCGTCGGCTAGGCATCCTCCCATTTTGTTTGTGCTAAGAAGGTTTAGCCAGAATAGCCCCTCTTTTTGGTAATCCCTTAGCGATGCTTTTAACCCTGAAGGTACCGATATTGCCTCTGGCTTTGAACTGGTAAATCGTTTGCGCAGCTCGTTAGCGGTGGGCGCCTGAACATCGGAGTCTATAAGTAGGTTAAACAGGGAACGAGGTAGTAGCAGCTTGTCGCCCGACTCCTTTCCAAACAGGAACAGCGCCTTGTACTTTGTAAACCAGTCCTCGGGTAGCACAAAAATTTGCCCATTAGGCAGCGTGAACTCTCGTATCCCTTTTATAATGTTGCGCTTAAGCTGCATAAAGGGAATCTCAAAGCCCTGTAGCTTTATTGTTCCGTGTATATCGAACCAATCTTCACTTTGCCCACCGTAAATGTCAACCGATGCTGTGTTAAGGTAAAATGGTGTTTTCCCGTTTTGTTGGCGTACTACAAGCCCTTTTTGGTCTAGCATCTCACGGTTTTTGCTTATCCAGCCAATAAGGCTATACAAGTCGGTTTGCTCCAGCTGGGCGGGCGTAAACTCGGCCATTCCATTGTGCTTTAGCCCAAGTTCCACAAGTGCTTCAGCCTGTTGGTCTTCCCAGTAGGTATCGCGCTGGAACTTTAGAAACTCATACTTCCCATCTGTAATGTTTAGAACAACCTCGGGTTGTGGTTTTTCCCCATACATAAAAGTTTTTGAGCCATATCCCAACTTTAGGAAAATAGCCCAGCCGCCAGCAAAACGTTCCTCAATGGAAAGAATAACTTGCCTATCTGGTTTCATGTAATCAATGGTAAACCCTATAGCCTCAACCCGTTGGTTTCTAATGGAGTTTAGTACAAATGTTTCCATGTACTTTGTTTGAGCCGATTTGGGTATTGCAATAAACGGCTTCGCAAAAAAGGGGCTTAGCTTTTTGCCATCAATGGCTGTAAAACGGTATAGTTTGTGGTTAACCATTAGCAAGCATGGATCGTTACAAATAATCTCGGATCCGCGAGCCGTAAGATTAATCTTATCATCGCCGCATGTTGCCGATAGATGGTACTTTAGCTCGCTATCAGTTAGCTCAAAGTTAAATATGGGCTCAGCAGCGCTTTTGGCTGGAATTAGGCGTTGATCTTGATATATGTTATTAAAGTTTTTCTCTTTAAGGAAAATTGGGGTATTACTCCTCACAATGGTGTCGAATGCCTTTAGCATTCTACGTTCAACATAGCCCCTAATGTAATCCTTGAGCTCTTGGTTCCCCTCAACACCTTTAATAAATGCGGGTAAATTTTTGTACGATTTTCCAAAAAGTTTGAGTAGCTGGCTATCGCAATATTCCGACAGCGTTCGTATAATTGCTTTTTGGTCGTTGGAGAAGGGGTAATCAAAGTCGTTAACCGATTCGTTTGTGAGCGTTCCAACCGCTGTTAAAATGCTACCATCCGGATTAAAGGGTTTTAGTAGGTGCGCAGTGAAAACCGACCCTAAAAAACGGTGTTGTTGTATGGCTACGGCAAAAAAAGCGTTGTTGGTTAAGCTGGTCATATATAGATATTGGTATTTTTATAAGGCCACAATTTTAGCAAAATCCTAGCGGAAAACATGGCGCTGTTCACAACTTGATGCTATATGTTTGCCAAATAGTGGAACGGTGTTTGAATACCGAGTTGTTTCAGTACCTTTGCCAATGGACTTTTTACAAAATTACTAGAGATGATTCAAAAGTTTGTAGCGCTTTTATTCGCGGCTCTTATATCGTTTGCCGTATTGGGACAGGAGCCAGAAACGGTTCAGGTAAAAGTTTCAACCGATAAAATAAAAATTGATGGGAAAATCTACCTTGTACACGTAGTACAGAAAGGTGAAACGCTCTACTCAATTAGCAAGGCGTATAACGTTACTCAAATGGAGATTGCCATGGAGAATCCCGATATATACCTGGGCATTCGTGTTGGTCAATCTATTAAAATCCCAGTAAAGGTTAAGGATGATAATACTGAATCGGAAGAGTTTATCTACCATATTGTACGTAAAGGTGAAACACTTTTTGGCCTTTCCCGCAAGTACAACATCTCTATTGACGATATTGTTGCAGTTAACCCCGATGTAGAAACGGGGCTAATGCTTAGTCAAGTTGTGAAAATTCCTAAGAGTAGGCTAAATACACTAGGTACGGCATCAGTAGAGGTAAAGGATACAGCAAAATTCATTACGCACATAGTGCAAAAGGGAGAGGGACTTTACTCTATTTCAAGGCAGTATAACGTAGATCAGGATGTCATTGTAGAGCTTAATAGGGAGAAGTTAGTTGATGGTCTAAAGCTAGGAGCAGAGCTTCGTATTCCCCGTGTAACGGATTTGGCACCTACGGCACAGCAACAGCCCCAGCTGGGCGATTCCCTACATGTTGTTACCGATGAGGGTGTGTACGTTGTACCACGTCCTGCGCATTGCAATACCTTTAACTATACCACGGAGGGTCGTCCGTATAATGTAGTACTACTTTTGCCTCTATTTCTGAAAGAGTTCGAGAATGCGGATACATTGGCTGTACCTGTGCAAGCTCCTGCAAAACCTAATGCAAGGCCTACTCCCGTTAAAACAGGACCATCAATTCCTGCTAAGGCGCTTGGTTTCCTTGAGTTCTATGAAGGATTTTTGTTGGCTGTTGATTCTCTTCGTAATGCAGGGCTATCGGTAAACCTTACCGTTTTTGATACTCGTCGCGATGTTGATAATGTTACATCAATACTGCAGTCTTCGGCTTTACGAAACGCCGACCTTATTGTGGGACCGGTGTATCCAGAGTGTCTAAAGCCTGTGGCCAATTTTGCACGGGAGAATCGCATACATATGGTTTCACCGTTGTCGTCTAATGATTACCTACAGAGCAGCAATCCTTACTTATTTCAAGTAAATCCTTCGTTTTACTCTCAGCTCCGGGAGTTCTCGTCCAAAATAGACCTTTGTTCCGATCGTAACATTGTGCTTATGCACGAGGCCGATAGCCTAAGCAACAACCTTGTTATCAGCTTCCGCGATATGCTGAAACAGGATATTTCCAAGTGTAGCAACTCCGATAGCGTTCACTACAAAGAGGTTGCCTACCAAGCGGGTAGCGTTGCTGTTGAGGTGCAATCAAAAATAAGCCACAGTCTTGTGCTCGATAAGGAGAACGTACTACTGGTTCCATCGGAGAATGAGGCTTTTGTTGCCGATTTACTGGGTCATCTTTATACCCTTTCCAACTACCATGGCTACAAAATTAAGGTGTATGGTTTGCCCCGTTGGCAAAAGTTTAAGAATGTTCAGCTCGAATACTATTACAACCAGCAGTTACATTTATTTACACCCTTTTTTGTCGATTATAACAGTGATGGTGTGAAACGTTTTATTGGGGAGTATAGGCATACCTATAGAAGTGAACCTTCGCAGTACGCATTTCAGGGCTACGATGTGGGATTTTATTTTCTTAGCGCAATGATGCGTTACGGTATTGATTTTAAGTTCTGTTTACCCGATTTTAAGGTAGATCTTCTGCAGGCTAAATACCGCTTTGTGCAGGACAACTCTCTAAGTGGCTTCGAGAATCGTTCTGTTTTTATGATTCGATACACTCGCGATTTTGATATTATTAAGGCCGAGAATGATTTAACTAAGCAGGGTGTAGAGGCTATTACAATTGATCCTAGTGTGAAAGAGAATAAGGCTTTGCTGCCACTTCCCAGTTATAAGTAGCATAAAGCCTAGATACAAAGCGGAATTAGTTCCGCTTTTTTTAAAGCTATTTAACAAGTTAGTTAGATGAAACTAAATATATTTGTAAGCAAAGAATTCGACAATGGACGAGCAGTTACAACAATTGATAGCTACTTTTTTGGCGCATAGTGAGCAGCAGGAAGAAGAGGTTTGGAGTAAATCGGAGTTTACCGATCTAACCTTTAAGCAGTTGGCTTACATACAGGTTGTAGGATTGCTACACAACCCCACCTTAAGTGAAATTGCCGAGGCTAACAGAGTTAGTAGGCCTACTGCTACGGTATCAATAGATAGGCTTCAGCAAAAGGGCTATGTAGTAAGAGTGCAGTCCGATACCGATAAGCGTTCCGCCCATGTGCATCTTACCAGTAAGGGGGAAAAGGCTTTTATGCTTCATCAAGAGGTTCATAATGGTATTGCAAAACAATTAATTAAAGCTCTTTTGCCTTCAGAGAGGCAGTGTATGGTAAATGCTTTACAGCGGTTTTTATCTGAGTTGTAGTTTACAATTAGTAAATTATACACACAAATTATTCTAGCTATGAAAATCCTTGTGTATGGAACTGGAGTTATTGGTAGCGTGCTAGCTGCAAAGCTTTGGTATGCAAGCCATGAGGTTTACGTTTGTTCTCGCGGCGAACGGCTTAACCACATCCGGGAGAATGGTATTGTGGTAAGGGATGTAGATACTGGTAAAAGAATAGTAACCTTTCCCGACATTTTCTTATCGGATAGTGGTGTGGAGTTCCATATGATTATTGTTGCAGTAAGATTCGATCAGCTTCTTGAGGCTCTTCCTCATATTGCCTCAATACCAAGTGGCGTAGTTGTTTTTATGCTGAATAACCCCGCTGGTTTCCAGTTTATTCAAGAGTATATTCCAGCCGATAGGTTTATCCCTGGTTTTCCTGGTTTTGGAGGGGAGTTTGTTAACCATGAAGTGCACTACCGTATTATTGCGCCATCCATTCAGTCAACAACAATTGCACAGCATGGAGCCGATTGCTTTAGAGAGGGGTCTATTCCCGAAATTCTACGGCATGCAGGTTTTCCTACACAGTGTACACCCAATATGGATGCTTGGCTAAAAGTGCACGCCGCCATAATTTGTCCAATTGCCAATGCTCTTTACCTAAGCAATGGTAGTGCAAAGCTTGCCTCAAAAAGTTTTGGAGTAAGGTATAAAATGGCGAAATCGATGGGTGAAGGGTTGCGTGCACTGCAAAAGCTAAATGTTAACTACCCACTTAAATTCAAGTTATTAAGGTATATGCCATCATTTCTTGTGGCCATAATCTGCAGGTTTATTTTGGCAACTAGCTGGGCAAATAATGTAATTGCGAGTCACGCCAATAAGGCTAAATCAGAAATGTATGCCGTTAATAATGCATTTATCAACTTTGTTGAGGGTAGGGGGATGAGCATCTCCTCTTTTAAGCAAATGGCCATTGAGGCAAATATGTACAATAAGTAATCGTTAATTATTATGACTTCTGTGAATTCTAATTCCGAAAAGCTGGCCATTCGTGAGGGATGGGTTTCCATAATTGTGAACATACTCCTTTTTGTGCTTAAGTACTGGGCTGGTATAGTATCGGGTTCGGTGGCAATTATTGCTGATGCTTGGCATACCCTTTCCGATTCACTAAGCTCAATCTTTGTTATTGTTGGCATTAAAATATCACGCAAACCAGCCGATAAGGAGCATCCGTTTGGGCATGGGCGCTCAGAGCTGGTTGCTGCAATTCTAATTGGAGCACTACTTGCCTTTGTGGCATTTTCGTTTGTGGTGGAAGGAATTAATAA
>DHVO01000099.1:38964-44563 GCA_002412705.1 Bacteroidales bacterium UBA5206
AAAAAGGCAAGTTCACAGTCGGTAAAAGCCGATGGTTGGCATCATAGAAGTGATGCCATATCGTCGGTAGTGGTGCTTGGTGGTATATTTTTGGGCAAATACTTTTGGTGGATCGATGGGGTAATGGGAATACTAGTAGCACTACTTATTTTTAAGGCAGCATACGATGTTATAAGGGAGTCGGCTAGCACTATACTTGGAGAGACGCCTGTTGATGAGCTTGTTGCCGATATCACCTGCAAGGCAAAGCTGGTGACCAGTAGAGATGTGTACCCACATCATTTCCACCTTCACAACTATGTAACTCATAAGGAGCTTACGTTTCATATCTGCCTGCCACCAGAAATGAGCATTAGTGAGGCGCACCAAATAGCAAATACTATAGAGCAAATGGTGCTTCGGGAATACCATTTTACCTCAACAATTCACGTAGAACCTATTACGCAGCAGCGTATTGCAAGGGCTATAGTTAACGAGAAGTGCAATTAGCTTTTTTAAATGATGAAGTCCTGGCAAACAAAATCAGGTTTTACGGTTTACCAACTGCTTGGAGGTAGGAGTAATAGCTATGTTATTACCAATGGGATCGATGCTTTAGTTGTTGATACAGGAAAATTGACTTCGTATAGCACGCTTATAGCCAGACTCCAATCGCTTAATATTCCTTTATCAGCCGTAAGGTATTTGGTTCTTACACATACACATTTCGATCACTGTCAGGCTGCAGCAAAATTTATTGAGAATTCAGGCTGTTTGGTTATTGCCAGTGTGTTTGAGCAAGAGTTTGCCAAGCGTGGTTTTACTCCACTACCCAAGGGAATAACTCCCGTAACAAAGGTTATTGCCAGAATAGCACAATTCCTAAAGCAGAAATGGTTTAGCTATGCACCGTTTTCTGTAGATATTGCTGTAAGAGAAACGTATGCGCTAAATGCTCCTTTTGAAGGGATACAAATAGTTGCCACACCAGGGCACTCTGTAGGGTCAATAAGTATTATTGTTGATGCTGAGTTAGTTATTGTTGGCGATGCGCTATTTGGCGTTTTCCCCAATTCCATATTACCTCCATACGCCGATGATGTTGATAGAATGCGGCAAAGTTGGCGTCTCCTTCTAAGTACATCATGTTCAACTTTTCTTCCAGGACATGGATGCGCTATTAGTCGGGAGTTGCTGAACAAAAAAAATGGGTACTAGTAAATTTTATAGTTCCATAATTCTATTGTTAGCTCAGCGGCTCTGTTCTATTTGTTTTCTGATGAACATCTTAGCCTTATTCTTGTTACTTGTTTAAACTGAATTTGTTAAAGTGTAAACAAGCATTAACCAATCAAAAACAAGAAAAAATGAAACAGTTACTATTTTTTATTGCAGGCGTTGCTACACTAGCCTTATTAGTGAGCGGAGAGGTAAAAGCACAATCATTTGAGTTTCCTCAGTTACCCTATGCGTATAATGCACTAGAGCCCAATATCGATGCTCAAACCATGGAGATACACTACACGAGGCATCACAAGGCCTATTACAACAACTTTGTTAAGGCTGCCGATGAGCTTAGTTTAGCAGGATTGTCTCTGGAAGAAATTTTTGCCAACGTGTCAAAATACCCTGTAACAGTTAGAAACAATGGGGGTGGCTATTACAACCACATGCTATTTTGGGAAATTTTAAGTCCAAACAGTACTGGGAAACCAACAGAAATGGTACAGAAAGCCATTGAGGCATCTTTTGGTTCATTTCAAAGTTTTAAAGAAGCTTTTGAGGGGGCAGCAAAATCGCAGTTTGGAAGCGGATGGGCTTGGCTATCGGTAGGTGTCGATGGTAAACTTTTTGTGTCCTCAACTGCTAATCAGGATAATCCCTTAATGGATGTGGTTGCCCAAAGAGGCAAGCCAATTCTTATGATTGATGTTTGGGAACACGCTTACTACCTAAAGTACCAGAATAAGCGTGCAGATTATGTGACTAACTTCTGGAATATCGTGAACTGGAGCAAGGTTGAAGAGCTCTACAAGAAGGCCCATAATTAAAATGAATCACTTATTTTATGATAAAAGGCAGGAAAAAAACTGCCTTTTATCATCTTTTATGGATAAGAATAAAATGTAAATAATTGATTTTTAGCAGTTAGTATCAAAAAGTACAAATTTCTGACGATAAACAAAAGTACACTTTGCCTCCAAATTTTGGAATATCTTGTAAAACATTTTTTCAATACGCAAACGATTGCTAAAAACCCAATACCTTTGCTTGACTCTAAGTCGGGAACACCCAACCGATTAGGGTCATTTTTATTTGAAACCCAAAACCAGGAAAAATGAGTAATATCAACCTCTCGTCTTACGGGATAATTGATGTAAAGGAGCTCTATTACAACCCAAATTACGACTTGCTTTTTAAGCATGAGACCGATCCTTCGCTTGAGGGTTATGAGCGTGGCTACATAACAGAGCTTGGCGCTGTAAATGTTGATACAGGTATTTTCACCGGTCGTTCGCCCAAAGACAAGTACATTGTTCGCGAGCCAAATACCGAAAACACTGTGTGGTGGGCCGAGAATGGCCGCAAGAGTTCCGATAATAAGCCAATCGACCAAGAGGTTTGGAACCACCTAAAGGATATTAGCGCACAGCAACTTAGTGGGAAAAAACTTTATGTTGTTGATGCTTACTGCGGTGCGAATCCCAACACAAGGCTTTCCGTAAGATTTGTTATGGAGGTAGCATGGCAAGCCCATTTTGTGAAGAATATGTTCATTAGGCCTACTGATGAGGAACTGGAGAATTTTAATCCTGATTTTGTTGTTCTTGTAGCGTCTAAAACATCAAACACCAAATGGAAGGAGCAAAACCTAAATAGCGAGGTTTATGTTGCATTCCATTTAACGGAACGCATGGCAGTTATTGGTGGCACTTGGTATGGTGGCGAGATGAAGAAAGGCATTTTCTCCGTTATGAACTATTTTTTACCCTTGCAGGGTATCGCAGCCATGCATTGTAGCGCAAATGTGGGAAAACAAGACGATGTTGCCGTGTTTTTTGGCCTATCTGGAACAGGAAAAACTACCCTCTCTGCAGATCCTAACAGATTGCTAATTGGCGACGATGAGCATGGTTGGGATGAGAATGGTGTGTTCAACTTTGAGGGGGGCTGCTACGCTAAATGTATAGACCTTGATCCCCAAAAGGAGCCCGATATTTACGCGGCCATTAGGCGTGACGCTCTACTAGAAAACCTAGACGTTGACAGTGCTGGCAAAATTGATTTCGCTTCCAAGCGTAAAACAGAGAATACTCGGGTGTCCTACCCAATCTATCACATCGAGAATATTGTAAAACCTGTTTCAAAGGCAGGCCACGCTCAGCATGTAATATTCCTCACTGCCGATGCTTTTGGTGTGTTACCTCCTGTTGCTAAGCTTACTCCTAATCAAACCCAGTATCACTTTTTAAGTGGTTTTACCGCAAAACTTGCAGGTACAGAACGGGGTGTGACCGAACCACAGCCAACCTTTAGCAGCTGCTTTGGTCAAGCATTCCTTATGCTTCATCCAACGGTGTACTCTCGTGAATTGGTAAAAAAGATGCTTGAGCACAACTCTACGGCTTACCTTGTAAATACAGGTTGGATTGGAGGAGCGTATGGCGTTGGCCGACGAATTGATTTGCCATCAACCCGCGCAATTATTAACGCGATACTAGATGGTAGCATTGAGAACGCTGAATTTGAAGTAATGCCTATATTTAATCTGCAAGTGCCCAAATCGTTGGCTGGAGTAGATAGTAAAATGCTTAACCCACGTAACAGTTGGTCAAGTCCAGAGGCTTGGGAAGCTGCAGCTTCAAGTTTAGCTCAAAAGTTTATAAAGAACTTTGAGAACTTTGCCGATAACGATGCTGGACGCAAGCTAATTGCAGCAGGTCCAGTTCTGCTTCATCCTGAAAAGGCATAACGTAAAAACACTTTAACGCAATTATAAGGAAGTGGTCGGAATGGTTCCCGACCACTTTTTTATTGTTCTAATGTATATGAATTTTGGGGTTATAAAATGCAATAGAATTAACCTGTTTGTTAGTCTTAACGCTATTTTGTTAAGAATTCACTTCCGTTATTTTTGCTTGAACACTATAAATGCATTACTTTCGTTTCCGCTATAAAACCATATAAAGTTGCAGTTCACATTTGTAACTGACTAGGCGAAGCTGTATCTAATTGATACCTTTGAATAAATCATATCTTCTAAATCACTTCCTGCTAATAACAAAAAATAATCTCTTATGGCTGTAAAGAATATTTGCTGTATTGGTGCTGGCTATGTAGGTGGACCTACAATGGCAGTTATAGCACTAAAGAATCCAACAATTACTGTAAACGTTGTTGATATTAACCCTGAACGTATTGCTGCATGGCAAACGGACGAGTTACCCATTTATGAGCCAGGTCTGTTAGATGTTGTTAAAGAAGCGAGAGGAAGGAACCTGTTTTTTAGCACCGATATTGAAAAGGGGATAAGAGAGGCTGATATTATATTCATTAGCGTTAACACCCCAACAAAAACATATGGTATAGGTAAGGGACGTGCAGCCGATTTACGGTTTGTTGAGCTTTGTGCCCGACAAATTGCAGAGGTATCTACTTCAAATAAAATAGTTGTTGAGAAATCAACACTGCCAGTTAGAACAGCACAGGCTATTAAGACCATTCTTTCCGAAACTGGTAGCGGAGTTAAGTTTCAGGTTTTATCTAACCCCGAATTTTTAGCAGAGGGAACAGCAATTCAGGATTTGTTTGAGCCCGACAGGGTGTTAATTGGAGGCGATCAAACTCCAGAAGGACTTGAGGCTATTGAAGCCTTAACCTCCGTTTATGCCTCTTGGGTTCCTCGCGAACGTATCATTCAAACCAAGCTGTGGTCATCGGAGCTGTCTAAGCTTACCGCAAATGCCTTTTTAGCACAGAGAATATCTTCAATAAATAGTATTTCTGCTCTTTGTGAGGCTACGGGAGCCGATGTAGATGAAGTTGCTTATGCCATCGGAACGGATACTCGTATAGGCTCTAAGTTTTTGAAATCATCGGTTGGTTTTGGTGGTTCTTGCTTCCAAAAGGACATTCTAAACCTTGTTTACCTTTGCGAGTTCTTTGGTTTGCCAGAGGTTGCTGCATATTGGCAGCAAGTAATTGCGCTTAACGATTACCAAAAGCGTCGTTTTGCAATGAATATAATTCAGATCCTATTTAACACGGTATCTGGCAAGAAGATAGCGATGCTGGGTTGGGCGTTTAAAAAGGATACCAACGATACCCGCGAAAGTGCAGCCATATACGTATCAGATTACTTGTTGAACGATATGGCCAAGGTTCATGTTTACGACCCACAAGTTCCAGCAAAAGCAATGTATGCCGATTTGGATTACCTTGAAACCCGTAACCCAGAGCAAAACAGGGAGTTACTAGCGGTTGAAACCGACCCTTATGAAACCTGTAAGGATGCACATGCCATTACTGTAATTACCGAATGGGATGAGTTTAAAACCTACGACTGGAAAAGGATATACGATAACATGATGAAGCCAGCCTTTATCTTTGATGGGCGCAA
>DHVO01000132.1 GCA_002412705.1 Bacteroidales bacterium UBA5206
CTTTTTTGCATTGCTCTAATTTGATATTGTAAATTGCATGTAATGAGTAGTATTTTTACGTAGTTATATTTTTAGATTAACCAAAGGAGATTTATCTGTGCATTAACATAAATCAAAATAATTTTAAGACAGAATAAAGTGGCAAAATACGCCTATTGTATTGGGGAACTCGAGTCTGAATATTATCTTTATTATTGAAAGTGGTATTAATTTAAAAAATGCTATACGATTGATAACTAGAGTTATATCTGTTTTGTTATAATATTGATTAAATAAATAACCTGTAAACTATTGACATTAAATCACATTTCCATAAATTTGGGAAATTATTTGTTGTGCATTTACCAACCAAAGAAACCCATACTAACCCTTTTAAAAAAAGATTAACTATGAAAAAGATTCCATTGACAGGATTGGAACTAAGTGAGTTAAAGGCTGTTTACGAGGCAGAGCTTGAGCGTACACAAAAGAGAATAGTACACCTAAAAAGCATTCTTAAAAAGATGGAGGGCGTAGAAGTATCGGCTACTCCAGATTTTGAGTTTATTGCCGAAGCTTCAGTTGAGAAAAAGAAGCCAGGTAGAAAACCCAAAGCAGAAAAGGCAGAGGTGGTAAAAACTCCAGGAAAACGTGGACGCAAGCCTAAAGTGAGGACTGAGGAAGAATTGGCAGAAAAGAGCGCTACCGAGAAGGTTCCTGCTAAGCGTGGACGTAAACCAAAGCTTACTCGTAAACCAATAAAAAAGGGAAAAGGGAAGAGAAAGGTTAAATGGAACGATTTTATTATTCAAACGCTAGAGGCAAAGGATTACTTAATGCTCTCTACCTCGTTAACAGCCGCAGCGTTGGATAGGTTTGGTATTCAAGATTCCGAAAGGGATAGGGTTAGAATGGCTATATCGACAACATTAACAAAAATGGCAAATACCGATAAGAGTGTATTCACTTACTCAAAGCAAGGTATTCGCGGTTCGTTCTTTGGTTTGCCTCAATGGTTTAACGAGGATGGTACAATTAAAGATGAGTATGCTGGAAAGCTAATGTAGTTTATGTACTATATTTTTTTAAAAGGTCGGGATTCCCGACCTTTTTTGCTTTTTGTATTGTAGTTTTGTAGCACCAAAATAAAACACCACGGGTTAATGCGAAAGTCGAATAGTAGGAGGGAACAAAAGCAGTTTATGCCCATAGACGAAATTCTTTTTAGGGCTGCTAAGGATTTTTTTATAGAGGGAAGAAGCTATGACCAGTGTGTGAGCTTTTGGATTAAACAGATTATTCCAAACAAATCGTACTCTAAGGGATTCTTTGCCGAGGCTTTTATGGAGGTTATTCGCTGGGGCCGTTTGCTTGCTGAACTTGGCGAGGTAAGGTTTTACCCAAAGTCGTCGCGCGATGTGGCTACAATGGTTAACACTTGGCTACACTTTGCAGAGCCCAAAACGGATAGCGCTACTCTTGTTTCTGAGAAACTTGTTGCGTTTGCAAAATTAAAGGAGCTGCCATTGCCCGTTGTGCAGTCGGTGCCCGATTGGCTTTACGAACGAGGTGTGCAGGAACTAGGATGCGATTGGGATGCCGAGATGGCAGCACTTAATACCATACCACAAATAGTGCTTAGGGCAAACTCGCTAAAAATTACGACCCCTCAGCTCAAAAGCAGGCTTAGCGAGGAGGGAACACAAACTCGCGAAGTTGCAGGTTTGCCTCTTGCCCTTGTTCTGGATAGTAGAGCTAATGTATTTACAAGTGGCGGATTCCAGCAGGGCTATTTCGAGGTGCAGGATCTATCGTCGCAACATGTAGCACCTTTCCTTGAGGTTGAGCCAGGTATGCGGGTTATTGATGCTTGCGCTGGCGCAGGTGGAAAATCGCTACACATAGCAACACTTATGCAAAGTAAGGGTAAGCTCCTGTCTATGGACACTGTTTTGTGGAAGCTGGAGCAGCTAAAAAAACGAGCCGCTAGGGCGGGTATCTCAATTATAGAAACTCGCACCATTGAAAGTTCAAAAACGGTAAAACGCCTTGCCCTAACCGCCGATAGGTTGCTCCTTGATGTGCCCTGTTCGGGAACAGGCGTATTTAGGCGTAATCCAGATGCTCGGTGGAAACTTACTTCTGCACAGCTTGATGAGCTAAAGGGTATTCAGGCCGATATTCTTAATCGGTACACAGCAATGGTTAAAGTGGGAGGTAAGCTGGTTTACTCAACGTGTAGCATATTTCCATCGGAGAACGAGATGCAGGTTGAGGCTTTTTTGCAGCGCTGTAATGGACAGTTTAAGCTAGAGGCCGAGAAAAAAATAAAGCCATCGGAGAATGGTTCCGACGGCTTTTATATGGCTCGTTTGGTAAGAGTTAGCTAGTACACTACTCTTTCACTATGCGTCCAATAAGGGTTGCTGGAGTGCAGCTGGTTACCTCAACAAATACGTAATCGCCAATTTTATAGTTCTCCCGTGGGAACACAACAACCTTGTTTTGCGATGTGCGGCCAAAGAACTCGTTGCTCGATTTTTTCGACTCCCCTTCAATAAGCACTTCAAAGCAGCGCCCAACATCCTTAATCTTGCTCTCCTCGGCAAGTTTGCCTTGCAGCTCAATAATCTCTGTTAGCCTGCGGGTTTTAACCTCTTCGGGAACATCATCTTCAAACTTACGCGCTGCTTTTGTGTTTGGCCTAACGGAATACTTAAACATGTAGGCAAAGTCGTACTTAACCTCGCTCATCATGGACAGAGTTTGGTCGTGATCCAGCTCTGTTTCGGTACAAAAGCCAGCAATAATATCGGTTGATATTGAACAATCGGGAAGGATTTCCCTAATTGCATTAATACGCTCAAGGTAGTACTCGCGGCTGTAACCCCTATTCATAAGTTCTAGTACTCTGGTTGATCCAGACTGTACGGGAAGGTGAATGTGGTTGCAAATATTTTCGTACATGGCCATGGTGTATAGCACCTCGTTGCTCAGGTCCTTGGGATGCGATGTGGAGAAACGCACCCTTAAGCTTGGGCTTACCTTGGCCACAAGTTCAAGTAGCTCAGCAAAGTTTACAACATGGCCATCGGGTTGCTTCCAGCGGAAAGAGTCAACGTTTTGCCCAAGAAGAGTTACCTCGCGGTACCCTTCGGTTAGCAGCTCCTCTACCTCGCGAACAATAGTTTGCGGATCACGGCTACGCTCGGCACCACGGGTGTAGGGCACCACGCAGTAGGTACACATGTTATTACATCCCCTCATTATGGATACAAAAGCGGAAACGCCATTCTTATCAAGCCTTACTGGGCTTATGTCGGCATAAGTCTCCTCGCGCGAAAGCAAAACGTTAATACCTTTTTGTCCATCCTCGGCAGCGCGTAAAAGAACGGGTAGCTCACGGTAGGCATCGGGTCCAACAACAAGATCAACCGCGCGCTGATCCTCTAGTAGCGATTCCTTTAGGCGCTCGGCCATGCAGCCAAGCACACCAACCAAAAGCGATGGCTTTTTCTTTTTATACTGCTTAAAATTATCTAGTCTACCAAAAACGCGGGTTTCTGCATTTTCGCGAATTGAGCAGGTGTTAACCAGCACAACATCGGCTTGTTCCAGCTCTTCGGTTATTTCGTAGCCATTGGCCTTAAGAATTGATGCCACAACTTCGCTGTCGTTAACATTCATTTGGCAGCCATAGGTCTCAATGAACACCTTTTGTAATTCTTCCTTCATCTCTTGCATCGGCACTGCTCCTACAAATTTGTGGGGCAAAAATACGAATTTATCCGAAACCAACCCCTTTAACCTGCTTATGTGTTAAATCAATATGCATTATTGGCAAAGTTTAGATTGGGAGTCTTGTTGCATTTAATCTGTAAGTGCTAAAACCAGTATATGCTTACTTTTGGGATGAATGTTATGCCATCTTTATTTTGAATTTTGATATCTTGAGTTGTACTTTTGCATTACACATAATAATTAAAAGGAGTATGTCAGGACATAATAAATGGTCAACTATAAAACGTAAAAAAGGTGCGTTAGACGCAAAGCGCTCCAAAATATTTTCTAGGATTACTAAGGAGATAATGATTGCTGTAAAAGAGGGTGGTCCTGATCCTGACGGGAATGCTCGTCTTAGGCTTGCTGTAAATAACGCTAAGGGTGTTAATATGCCCAAGGATAATATTCTGCGTGCCATTAACAAGGCCGACAAGGACTCTGCTGCACTACAAGAGGTTACCTTTGAGGGATACGGCCCAGGCGGTATTGCCATTTACATTGAGTGTATGACCGATAACAACAACCGCACAGTTAGCGCCATTCGTTCTACCTTTACAAAAAAGGGAGGGAGCCTTGGAACCAATGGCTCGCTTGGCTTTTTGTTTGAACGTAAGGGGGTATTTACTATTCCTAAGGCAAATATCAATATAGAAGAACTTGAGCTGGATTTAATTGATGGTGGAGCGGAGGACATTGATGTGTCGGAAGACTCTGTAGTTATTTACACGGCCAAAGAGGATTTTGGACAGATGCAGAAGACGCTGGAAGATCTTAAAATCGAGATTGAGAATGCCAGCCTACAACCTGTTCCTAACGATTACAAGAGTGTTGATACATCAACAGCAATTAAGGTTTTACGGTTGGTTGAGGAGTTTGAGGATAACGATGATGTGCAGAACGTGTACCACAACCTTGAGATTACCGATGAGGTTATGGCAAGAATGGACGAGTAGTGTTTTCTCATAAATAATTGCAATAGGTTAGCTATAGAAATTGCCTCTTTAGCTAACCTTTGCTGCTAATTCAAGCGTATGCCCGATTTTATTCTTTCCCTCGATCAGGGAACATCTAGTTCCCGAGCCATTCTTTTCGATAGGTTTCAGCACCAGCAGGGTGTAGCCCAAAAGGAGTTTACGCAGTACTACCCATCGCCAGGTTGGGTGGAGCATAACCCGGAGGAGCTATGGCAAAGTCAGCTGGATGTTGCCTTAGAAGTACTTGCAAAGAGTAGGATTAAAACAGCCTCCATTGCGGCAATTGGCATTGCTAACCAACGGGAGACCACTGTTGTGTGGGACAGGGAGACTGGGCTACCCGTTTACAATGCCATTGTGTGGCAGGATAGGCGTACTGCCCCAATTTGTGAGGAGCTTAACGCCAATGGGCATAGCGCCACTATTAGAGCCAAAACTGGCTTGGTGGTTGATTTCTACTTCTCGGCAACTAAACTTGCTTGGCTTTTTAGGAATGTGCCCGGAGTAAAGCAACTAGCCAGTATCGGTCGCTTGGCCTTTGGAACAATAGACACTTGGCTTATTTGGAAGCTGACTGGTGGTGTCGTTCATGCAACCGATTATAGCAATGCGTCGCGCACCATGCTCTTTAATATTGAAACTGGCGACTGGGATAATGAGCTGCTATCCATATTTGGTATTCCACGCTCAGTGCTACCAGAGGTAAAGCCATCATCGGGTATTTTTGGGTACACTCACCCCGACCTATTTGGTGGGGTTTCCATCCCTATTATGGGGGTTGCTGGCGACCAGCAAGCAGCCCTTTTTGGGCAGCGGTGCTATAGCCCAGGCGATGCCAAGAACACATATGGTACTGGCTGTTTCATGCTTATGAATACAGGTAATAAGCGTGTAAGCACCCAAAGCGGATTACTATCAACCATTGCGTGGAAAATTGGCGACGAGGTAACCTATGCCCTTGAGGGTAGCGTTTTTATTGCAGGGGCTGCAATAAAGTGGCTTCGCGATGGGTTGGGGATAGTACAAACGGCTGCCGATACGGAGAGTATGGCTCTTGCTGTTCCCGATAGCCATGGTGTTTTTGTTGTACCAGCCTTTACAGGGCTTGGTGCTCCTTACTGGGACATGTATGCCCGCGGATCGATTGTGGGACTAACACAAGGGGTTACTGCTAAGCATATTGTTAGGGCTACACTGGAATCGCTAGCCTACCAAACATGCGATATTCTTAGGCTTATGGAGACCCACTCGGGCATTAACCTAATTTCGTTAAAGGCAGATGGTGGCGCTTCGGCAAACCGATTCCTTATGCAGTTTCAGGCCGATATGCTTGGTGTTGATGTGGTATGTCCACGATTTGCCGAGGCTACTGCACTTGGAGCGGCCATGCTTGCTGGCATTGCCTGCAATTTCTACCAGCAATCCGATAATGTGCTTACTACTCCCGACTGCACCGTTTACTCTCCCAAAATGGCCGATACCCAACGCGCATCACTATATGCTGGATGGCAAAAAGCTGTTGGTAGGTCGCTTCACTGGGCTAAGGAGTAGTTTTGTTTAGGTGATTAGCTTGAATCCACAATACCTCAGAACCTCAATGCTAAACAAGGGTAGCCAAACACACCCAATCCCCTTAACAACTGTTTTATGATGTTAAAAATTGCTGGTTGTAGGTCAGAATCTAATTTCAATTAGCTTTCTTTGCCATTCGATTTCACGAAGCCTTAAATCACAACACGTTATGAAGAGACTTATCCTGCTTGCAATCCTTATCTCGTTCTCGCTTCTCTTTTCCAGCTGTGGAAAGTTTAAAGAGGTTAATGTTATTGGATTAAAAGAGGTAAAACTAAGGGGGATGAAGAACAAGGTAATACTACTGGATCTCTCGTTAGAAGTTGAGAATACAAACAAAAGGCGTATCGTTATATCGGATATCAACTTTCATGCATGGCTAAACGACAAGCAGCTAGGTGAGCTTCGTTCCACCGAAAAGATTATTTTAAAGCCCGATACCACACAGGTTTATACAATTCCAGTTGAGATAGAGCTACGTACCATGGCCGATGCGTTCAAACTAATGGGGGGTGATACCGATGCTCTTATGGAACGCTTAACCGTTGAGGGTTACATAAAGGGACGTGTATTCCCTTTTTCCAAAAAGATAAGAGTAGAAAAACAGCCTTTGTCGCAGCTAGTTGAGGGTTACAAAAGCGGTAAATACTAGTAAATGTAGATTTGAATTCCCGTTAAGGGAATAAATTTTTACCTTTGCAATGAATTTAACGGGAAGTAAAAAAACTTTATCATGAGGCATATAGTTATACTTATTGCGTTCCTCGCATTGTATTCGCAAAAGGGCTTGACCCAAGTAGCAGTNNGAGGATAGCGATGTTCCCGCAAACATAATGGAGCGCCTACAAACAAGCAATAGTGGTGGTGTTGTAACCATTAAGCAGGATGAAAGACTTGCCAAAATGCTTGATTTCCATTTGTTACAAAATGCAAAAAGACCCGGTTTACAAGGGTTTAGAATTAGAATATTCTTTGATTTGGGGCAAAAGTCACGGCAGGCATCGCAGGAAGCCATGGAACAATTCATGGAAAAGTATCCCGATATTGCCGTTTACAGAACCTTCGATAGCCCTTACTACAAAGTATCTGTTGGCGACTTTCGCTCTCGCGACAATGCACTTAGGCTATACAATCAGCTTAAGCAGCAGTATCCCAAAGCATTTATTGTACCAGAGTGGATTAACTTCCCAAGGCTAGATTAACCCGTTTACCATGTGTAAAGTTAACGATATCCGGCAGCTCAGAGCAATATCTAAGGACATCCGGACCGATGTCGTTAACAGTTTGGCCTCTGCTGGTTCGGGGCACCTAGGCGGTTCGCTAGGTTTAGCCGATATCTTCACTGTACTTTATCACCGCATCTTAAACCATAACCCGCAAGAGCCCAACTGGGCGCTGCGCGATAGGCTAATTCTATCCATTGGTCATGTGGCACCAGTTCTTTACGCAGCGCTGGCCAGCTGTGGTTATTTCCCAAAACAGGAGTTACTAACCCTACGTAAATTTGGCTCAAGGCTTCAGGGGCACCCTGGGCGCGACCATGGTTTGCCTGGTATTGAGCTCTCGGCGGGCTCGTTAGGTCAGGGCCTTTCGGTTGCCGTGGGCATGGCCCTCGCAGCAAAGGCCGATGGCGCGCCTTGGAGAGTATTCTCCGTACATGGCGATGGCGAGTTACAGGAGGGTTCTATATGGGAGGCTGCCATGAGTGCCTCGCATTACAACTTGGATAATCTTATTGCCATTGTTGATAGGAACTACTGCCAAATTGATGGGAGAACCTCATCGGTTATGGAAATTGAGCCTTTGGCTCAGAAGTGGGAGGCTTTTGGATGGGATGTTAAGCATTGCAACGGCAATAGCATTGAGGAGCTTGTTGAGGTTTTGGAGTTTCCTGCAACCAAGGGAAAACCAAGGGTTATAATTGCCAAAACCCTTATGGGGCAGGGCGTAGCCAGTATTACCGACGACTACCGTTGGCATGGTAAGGCTCCATCGGTACAGGAGGCAGCCCAGTTTATTGCAGAGATAAATAGTTACTACACAGAATAGCATACAGTTACAAAACATCAGTCACCACAACCATGTATCAGAATAAAGGGAATAAGGCTACACGCTTCGGATTTGGCGAAGGCGTGGTGTCTCTAGGCCACAAGTACAGCAATACGGTTGTTTTGGGTGCAGATATTACCGCCTCGGTTAGCTTAAACGGCTTTGCCGAAGTTTTCCCCAACAGGTTTTACTCTCTTGGCATTGCAGAACAGAACGTGGTTGGTGTGGCTACAGGCTTTGCCCTTTCGGGTAAGCTACCAATTCTATCAACCTATGGTGTTTTTGCAGCTATGCGCACCGCCGATCAGGTAAGAATCTCGGTTTGCTACAACAACGTTCACGTAATAATAGGCGGCGCTCATGCAGGAATATCCGTTGGCCCCGATGGCGCTACGCATCAGGCATTAGAGGATATTGCCCTTATGCGCTCGCTACCAAACATGACTGTCCTGTCACCCTGCGATGCCAATCAGGCTAAGCTGGCTACCATTGCTGCGGCCGAGCAGGTTAACGGCCCTGTTTACATCCGTTTTGGGCGAGAACCTGTGCCAAACTTCACATCGGAGACCGATGCGTTTGTGCTGGGCAAAGGCCAACTGCTCCGTAAGGGAAGCGCAGTAACCATAGTTGCCACTGGGCATATGGTGTGGGAAGCCCTACAGGCAGCCGTTGTACTTGAAAAAGAGGGTATTGATGCTAGGGTGGTAAATATACATACCATTAAGCCAATTGATAGAGAGATATTGGTGTCGGCGGCACGAGAAACGGGTGCTGTTGTTACCGTTGAGGAGCATCAGGTGCATGGAGGTTTGGGTGGAGCAGTGGCCGAGGTGCTATCGCAGGAGCATCCTGTTCCGATGGACATCATTGGCATGCCCGATTGCTTTGGCGAGTCCGGAACACCAGATGAGCTACTTGAGAAATATGGGCTAACGGCATCCGCTATTGCAGCGCGAACGCTGCGCCTTTACCAAAAGAAACAGACAATAACAGCTAAGCATATCTATTCCAATGAGCGATCAAATTAAACATGAGTGTGGAATTGCCCTAATTAGGCTTCGTAAACCGCTTGAGTACTACAAGTTAAAGTATGGCACGTGGATGTATGGCATCCAAAAGCTGTATCTTCTAATGGAAAAGCAGCATAACCGTGGTCAGGATGGTGCTGGTGTTGCCTCAATTAAGTTTGATGTTGCGCCAGGCAAAAGGTATATAGACAGGGCTAGGTCAAACTCCTCGTCGCCCATTCGCGATGTTTTTGAGGAAGTGTACGCTGGTGTGCGTAAGTATGAGGATAAACCAGAGCTGCTTAACGACCCCACATGGGCTAAGCAGAATCTGCCCTTTGCGGGAGAGCTTTACCTTGGTCACCTGCGCTACGGAACCTTTGGAAATAACAGCATAGACTATGTTCACCCTGTAATGCGCGAGAATAACTGGAAATCCAGAACACTTGTGCTTGCTGGGAACTTTAACATGACCAATGTTGATGAGCTGTTCCAGCGCTTGGTTAGCCTGGGACAACACCCCAAGGATTACTCCGATACGGTTACTGTGCTAGAGAAAATTGGCCATTTCCTTGATGAGGAGAACCAGCAGCTTTTCCGCCAGTACAAGAACGATGGTCATAGCAATTACGAAATTAGCAGCCTTATAGCCGATAACCTTAGCATTAAAAAGGTGCTTCAGGAGTCGAGCCGCGACTTTGACGGTGGTTATGCCATGGCGGGTATGGTTGGGCATGGCGATGCTTTTGTTTACCG
>DHVO01000246.1 GCA_002412705.1 Bacteroidales bacterium UBA5206
CTCCATGTATCCTGCGCTTTTACACCACCAGCAATATTAAAAAAGAACAATAGGGTTAACGCTAGGCTTGTTCTGGTCATAGGGGTGATATTTAGGGTGTTTGTACTAAGTCCCGAAATTAGGACATTATTTGGACTGAGAAAGCTAAAAAAGGTTACAATTGGATTTTCAGGATTTTAGAAGCATAAAAAACCTACTTGCAGGAAATAAAAAAGCCTTGCAATTTTATTTGCAAGGCTTTGTTGACCCACTAGGACTCGAACCTAGAATAACAGAACCAAAATCTGCTGTGTTGCCATTACACCATGGGTCAATCCGTAGTGCCAATTTTTTCAACTGGCGGTGCAAAGGTAATACAAAAGTTTAATGGTGCAATAGCCCCAATGAAAAAATTATTCAGTTAATTCTAGCTCGTTATGCCCTACAACCCATGTTTTACCTATCATTTCGTCTGGCCAAAGATTTGAATATGTTTGATTTGCTGCTAGTATTTTAAGCAGCGATTTGTCTAGAAAAATTTTTGTTCCCACAGGAATCTTTAGCTCAAGAAACAGCTCTTGGGCTCTCCATTTTTCTCCCTGGGTTAAACCAAAATAGGGGTTTAGGGTTAGGAGGCTATCGGTAAGAGCGTACCTGTACTCAATTTTATTTGCATTCTCGTGGGCTAGGGTATGGGTGCCTCCTCTAGAGCGTCGTTCAAGGACTAGCGTAGGGTACTGCTCGTTGGTTTGGCTAATTGTTAAGCGTGGTTTACCCATAATAAGGGTTTTTCCATCGGTTACCTTAACTGTGTACTCGTTAAAACGAAGAGCCTCATCGGTATTAAAACTTAGGGTATCAATGGTACCTACGGCCTTAATTATTAAGGGCTGTTCCTTTGTTTTTGAGGGGATAAGCGTTATTTCCTCCTTGTTAGATTCTCTAATAGTGAAACTCTTTGCTTGGAAAAAGATGAATATTGCCACCGCCACAACAGAGAATACCCAGATTATTGCAGCAAAGACACCCGGTATTCCATCGTTTGCTCTAAACCGGAAAATCATTCTAACACCTAGATACATAAGCGTTAGTAGAGGGATTACAACAATTAGTGTGAGCGGTATTAGTATCCAGGAACTTGTGGAGATATCGAAAACCGAAGAGAAAAACTCTATTAAAGAAAAACCGCCAAGTTCGGGTATTATAGTGCTAAAGGCTAGACCTCCAAAGAAAAGTGCACTAATTAATGAGAGTAACATAATAGCTGCACCTGCAAGTAGCACTACACCAATTGCTGCCACAAAAAATTTAAGCACAACAATAAATACACGACCAATACCCCTGAGTATGGTTTCCACCATACCAACAGCTTTTTGTGATACCCCAGCGGGGTCTATCTTCCTTATGTTCTCGGATATTTCATCGTATTCCTCCTTTATGTTTTTCTCGATGGACGATAAGGTGATAGGTTCGCCTTTCATCTCCATTTTTTGTTTTGGGGTAATTGCCTTAGGTAGTGCAAACCAAAGCACTAAGTATATAAGCAGACCTATTCCATGAACAAAAAGAAGAACAATTAGAAGCACTCTAAAAACGATTGGATCGGTATTGAAGTAACTTCCAAGCCCTCCTGCAACCCCTGCAATGATGCTGTGATCGGTATCGCGATATAGTTTTCTGGTACTCCTTTGTGTGTACTCATTCTTGGTGTTTTCCTCATAGGGTGCAGAGGAATCGTCGGAATCAATTTGCTCGGGTTTCCCAAGCACATCAATTACCTCGTTAACCATACTTAGGGATATGGATTCTGTCTTGCCCTTTTTTTCAGCAAAAAGTTCGGCCATTCGCTCCTCTATGTCGCGAAGAATTTCCTGACCATCGGCATTGTTTCCAAATTTTTGCTTAAGTGCATTGATATACGACTCAAGAATGGTAAAGGCATCCTCGTCAATGCTATATGCCACACCATTAAGGCTAACCGTAAGTGTTTTTTTCATGGCAAAGTGGTTTAGGCTGCGTTAGTTCTAATGGCGTTAACGGTATTAATAAGCTCCTCCCAGGTCTGATCCAAATCGGTAAGGTACTCTTTCCCTTTATCGGTAAGTGAGTAGTACTTGCGGGGTGGTCCTTGTGGAGATTCCTCCCAGCGATATGTGAGTAGCCCTGCATTTTTATGTCGGGTTAGCATTGGGTAAAGTGTACCCTCAACAACAATCATTTGGGCTTCCTTTAGCTTGTTTATAAGCTCCGATGCGTATGAATCGCCCCGCGAAAGGATTGATAGTATGCAAAGCTCTAAAACCCCCTTGCGCATTTGTGCTTTTGAGTTTTCTGCGTTCATAGTTGTCTATTTTTGTGTTGAGGTATAGTTCTTTCCAATGTTTTCGGCCGTTATTGGCTCTCCGCGCATCTCCATCTTTTCAGTAAGCGTAACGGCTTTTGGTATGGCAATCCAAAGGATTAGGTAAAGTAAGAAGCCTGTACCAATTCCAAAAAATAGGAAGATGAAAAGAATTCTGAGTAGGATAGGATCTACATTCCAGTACGCACCCAATCCTGAGCATACTCCTCCAAGGATTCTGTTGTCGGAGTCTCTGTATAATCTTTTGTAACCAGGCATAGTGTAATGTGTATTAGTTTTGTTTGTACTATTTGGTTCGGCATCGCCAATCTCTCCGGGTTCTCCCATTGTTTTTATTACTCTGTTTACATCCTGGGAGGTGTTCACAAACTTTTCATCTTTCCCGTTCTCTCGGAAAAGCTCTGCCATCCTATGCTCTATGTCGTCTATAATCTCCTGCTTGCCAGGGTCGTTTGCGAAATGACGCTCGAGCCTGCTCAAGTATCCGCTTAGTATGGAGTATGCATCCTCCTCAAGGGTTACTATTGAGCCACCTAGGTTAACTGTAACTGTCTTTTTCATATGCGGTAGATATTAATTTGGGTTTGTTTTAACATCACAGTACCTTGTTACGGGTAGTATGTTGATAATGCAAGTATATGCAAATAATTACTACTATGCAAGACAAGGTAGTGTGTTTTTGCATTTATTAGCTTTTTTCTTAGCTTAGCATTTGAGGTTTTACCGCCTCTAATTGTAGCATTTATAAGTAAATTAATAGGATAGGAGACCTGTATATGCCAATACTAAAAAAGATGTCGGTTGCGAATAGCTTATCGGTTAAAACCTCTATCAAGCCTCTTTATACTCTGTTCTCTGGTGCCGATTCGTTAGATATGAACAGCTTAATTGGTAAGAGTATTAGGTTAGAGTTTACAGGTGATATAAACTGCATTAAGTGTGGAAGGAAAACCAAAAAATCATCTGGTCAGGGTTTTTGTTACCCCTGCTTTGTGTCGGCTCCCGAAACGGAGGAGTGCGTAATAAAGCCAGAACTATGCAAGGCTCACGAGGGGGTTGCTAGAGATATGGCCTATGCAAAGGAGAACTGTTTAGTCGATCAAGTGGTTTACCTTGCTGTGTCTGGAGGTTTAAAGGTTGGTGTTACGCGTACCCATCAGGTGCCCACTCGGTGGATCGATCAGGGAGCGTCGTGCGCTGTTGTATTAGCAACAGCACCAAATAGATATAGTGCTGGACTTGTAGAGGTTGAACTAAAGAAGAGTTTTGCCGATAAAACAAAATGGCAATCGATGCTTAAGGGAAAGGATGAGTTTGATGGAGATTTAATACAGGAAAAGCAAAGGGCGCTGGCGCTTGTAGAGGAAGCCTCATTAACCCATAATCCTGTTGATAATAGTATTTACCAAATTGAATACCCCGTTTTACA
>DHVO01000032.1 GCA_002412705.1 Bacteroidales bacterium UBA5206
ACCATTTACGTGGTTACTCACAACTTCCCTTGGCCATCAAACTCATTAGTAGTAAACTGTGGCAAAGAGGTTGTACTTATAGATACGCCTTACGAACCATTGGCTACAGAGCAGCTTGTTAACTGGATTAAGGAAAATCTTTCGCCCAACAAAATTACAGCCATAAACACAGGATTTCACATTGATAACTTAGGAGGAAATGAGGTTCTAAGAAGTATGGGCATAGATATTTACGGAGCAGACCTTACGGTTGAACTGGTTAAATCGCGAAGCGAATCAACCCGAAAGCAGACCCTAGAGTGGTTAACAGCCCCTTCGCTAAAACGATTCTACGACACCTACCAGTCGCTTGTTTTTGTGAAACCCAACATGACTTACCCCATAAAGAAGGGATTAAAGCTTAACGTTGGAGGGGTTGAATTTGAGGTGTACTACCCAGGGGAATCGCATTCGCCCGATAATGTGGTGGTTTACATCCCCAAGTCGGGCGTTCTATTTGGGGGCTGTATGATAAAAAGTACCGACAGTAAGAACCTTGGCTTTACTGGGGATGCTAACATTAATGAGTGGCCAATATCTGTAAAAAAAGTAAAAGAGAGATTCTCTAATGCAGCGGTGGTGATTCCTCATCACGGAATATGGGGAGGGAAAGAGCTTATAGATCACACGTTGAAACTTCTGCAGCAACCTAAGCCATAGCGTACACTAAACAACAACTGCATACTAAGTAAAACAAATCAAAAAACATCAATTACACACATGATTACAGAAAAGAACATTCCGTTCCAAAGCATTGACTGGAACCTGATTCCAAGAACAGAACACACTGGAGAAACGGGAACCGCATACTGGCAAACCGTTCAGCTACCAGGATTACGCATAAGGCTTGTAGAGTATTCAAAAGGGTATTTAGCCGATCATTGGTGCAAGAAGGGGCACATAGTGCATTGCCTGGAAGGCGAGTTTATTAGCGAGTTGCAAAATGGCGAGAAATTTTTGCTTACCAAGGGCATGACCTACGTTGTGTCCGACGATTTAAGCTCACACAGGTCGCACGCAGAACATGGCGTTAAGCTTATGATTATTGATGGCGATTTTCTTATGCTGAAATAGCCAGTACTCCACTCAAAAACTATAGGCCTACACGTTTCCAGTAGCGCCTAATATTTTCGGGAGTGAAGCGTCTGTTAGGATGCTCTCTGGTAACCTCTACCCCATCCAAGGAGGGCTTGAGCTGGAATGAGAAAACAAACTCGCCTCTAGCAAGCCCTCCAAATCGTAAATCGTGCAGCCAAAGACGACCGTCATCGTCAACCTCAACCACATAAAAACCCTTTGTGAAGCGCTTTAGTCCAGAAATTGCCCTATCCTGCTCAAAATGTGTTAGCAAATGATTATTCTGTTTTACATAATCGAACTTAGTTGGCTTGTCCCCATCAAAAACGCTTCGGTAGCCAATGTAAAAGCCAGCATTATCCTGCACTACAACCATCCATAAAAAGTTAGTCATGGGTAAAGGCGACGATAAAACCCGTCCATAGGCAATCCCATTGCTAGCCAGTTCGCGCTTAACCTCTCCCTCAACCTTAAACTTATTGGATACAGTATAACCTAGATACAAGGTGCTAACCAATATGCCAGTCCATACCAAAACTTTCCGCATTTTATGACCCGCAGGGTAAAACATAAGCCAAATGATTGTGGCAAGAAAGGGAAGTGTATAAAAGAAATCGATAATACCTATGGAATCTAACGCTAAGCGGTAACTGCTAAAGGGTTCAAAGATACCCGTTCCGTAAGAGTTAAAGTAATCTATAAAAGAGTGGGTAAAAATTGATAAAAACGCCAGCAGGGTCCACTGGCGCCAGTTCATGCCCCTTGCATTCCGCTCTATTTTGCTTATAAGCCAGCCAACCAGCGGTGCAACAATAAAAGGGAATAAAAGGCTATGGCTAAATCCTCTATGCACGAACAGCGCAGTGACTGGGTCGAAAAATGGTGAAACAATAACATCCAAATCCGGTATAGTACCAGCAACACCACCCCAAAGAATGGCTTTATTACCAATCTTTTTGCCAAATGCAGCCTCTGCTACAGCAGCACCTAGAACAACTTGTGTTAGTGAATCCAAGGATGGGAAGGTTTAAGGATTAAAGTTCAACATTCAAAGTTCACGTTTCACGATTCACGTTTCACGTTTCACGTTTCACGTATAACTTATCATCTCGCCTAAGGGCAGTTTGCCTTCTCGTCATAGCCGAGACAAGCTAACCTCAGGCAAGGAGACAAGCTGTCTCACGTTTCAAGAAACTACCAAATCGTTTAACGTCTCACGATTCGCACATATCGTACTCATTGCAATATTATTAACTTTGCACTAAAATTTAAACGCAGTTCGAACCTAAAGGTTCAGCTATTTACCGATAAGAAGCTAAAAAGTGAGAAAACGTCGCGAGAATCCTATTCTGGAGAGAGTTACCATTGAAGATGTTGCTGCCGAGGGAAAAGCCATCGCCCGAGTAAACGACAAGGTTGTGTTTGTTACCTATGGCGTACCTGGCGATATTGTTGACATACAAGTTATCCGTAAGCGAAAAAGCTTTATGGAAGGGTATATAACAAAGTACCATGAGCTATCTAAGCTAAGGGTTGAACCTGTTTGCAAGCATTTTGGCACTTGTGGCGGATGTAAATGGCAAAACCTGCCCTACGCAGAACAGCTTAAGTTTAAACAAAAACAGGTTACCGACCAGCTAACCCGAATTGGAAAAATCGATTTACCAGAAATAAATCCCATCCTAGGCTCCCCACAAACGGAGTTCTACCGCAACAAGCTAGAGTTTACCTTTAGCAATAGCCGCTGGCTAACCCGCGAGGAGGTTGAATCGAGGCTTGAGCTTAAAGCTACACCAGCCCTTGGCTTCCACATTCCGGGAATGTTCGACAAGATTTTGGATTTGGATGAGTGCCACCTACAGCCCGAACCATCAAACTCAATTAGGAATGAGGTTAAGCGCTTTGCCCTTGAGCAACACATGAGCTTTTACAACATCCGCAACCGCGAAGGGCTACTTAGGAATATCATTATTCGCAACACCTCTACAGGTGACCTTATGGTAATTATGGTGTTCTACGAGAACGATTCCGAGAACATAGCAAAGCTGATGGAGCACCTAAAAACCGCGTTTCCACAAATCACCTCGCTAATGTACGTTATCAACCCAAAGGTTAACGATACCATTGGCGATTTAGATATAATGCTTTATACTGGCAAAGATCACATGGTTGAGAACATGGATGGCATCCTGTTTAAAATTGGACCAAAATCCTTTTTCCAAACCAATACGCAGCAAGCACTTACGCTTTACCGCGTAACAAAAGAGTTTGCAGGGCTAACTGGGAACGAGCTGGTTTACGACCTATACACAGGCACAGGAACTATTGCCAACTTTGTTGCTAAGGATTGCAAAAAAGTGGTTGGTATAGAGTACGTTCCCGAGGCCATTGAGGATGCTTGGGTTAACGCCAAGCTAAACAACGCCACAAATACAGCCTTTTACGCTGGAGATATAAAAGACCTACTCACCGTTCCATTTTTTGAAGAGAACGGCTACCCTGAAATAGTTATACTAGACCCACCTCGGGCGGGGATTCATCAGGATGTTGTAGATGCTCTTCTTAATGCCGAACCTAGGCGCATTGTTTACGTTAGCTGTAACCCAGCAACGCAAGCTCGCGACCTAAACCTGCTATCAGTAAAATACAAGGTTTTAAAAGTTCAGCCAGTTGATATGTTCCCCCACACACACCACGTTGAAAATGTGGTTCTGCTGGAACGAGTTTAGCAACTCAAATACTCATAAAGTGAACGCCTCGGCACTAAATGCCGAGGCGTTCACTTTTACTCAGCTAAACAACGCAATCATACACTAAAAAAGGTTAAAAAAACACCCTGTCATCCAACACATTTCGCTCTCAATCTAAATATTGTATTAATACGAACAGCAAACCGTTCGGAATCGAACAAAAACAGCAAAAAATATCAACACAAGACTTCCCAAAAACATGTATACAACTATATATCTTAACATTACAATTAAACGCACAATTATTGAATACCAAATAACCGAAACAAACCAAGGGTAAAGCATGGCATTACAAAACAATGTGCTGCTGGGGTTTTCAATCCTATCCCTCACGTTACTCAGCTGGGGCAACAGCTGGGCAAGCGAAAAAAACAGCATGGAGAAAAAGGACAAAAAGGAGTATGTTAAA
>DHVO01000250.1 GCA_002412705.1 Bacteroidales bacterium UBA5206
GTTAACTTTGATATCCTTTTTCAAAAATCGATTAATCATGCTAAAAACATTTAAACTACTTTTTGTCCTTTGCATAGTTGCCGTAATGGGTAGCAATGCTCTTGGGCAAACTCGTTACTGGGTTTTCTTTACCGATAAGAAAGGGGTAACGTTGGACTCAGCCAGCTTTTGCAACCATTTCTGGGCAATTAACGGAGCCGAAGAGACCGATTATCCTGTTAGTGACCAGTATATTAGTGCCGTTAGCGCCATAGCTAAAAGCACTGGGCACACCACCCGTTGGTTTAATGCAGTGGCTGTTGAGGCCAACTCGCGCCAGCTAAAGCAAATAGCAAAGCTGCCCTTTGTTAAGGATGTTAGGCCAACCGAAGGATACTTTAGCGTTGCCAACCATAGCGCTAGCATTATGAGCAACGATGAGATTGTTCTGGACTTAGCTTTTCGCCAGACCGAACGCATGGGCGGACGCTATTTTAGGGACTCTTCCATTACAGGGAAAGGTGTGCGTATTGCCATTTTCGATGGGGGATTTCCGGGGGTTGACAAGCATGAGGCCTTTGAGCATATCCGTAAAGAGAACCGCATTATTGCCACCTACGATTTTACCAAGAACAAAACCAATGTGTACCATAGCAATAACCACGGAACCAATGTAATGTCGTGTATTGGCGGTATGTACGGTGATGTACCCCTTGGGCTTGCTCCCGATGCCGAGTTTCTACTTGCCATTACCGAGGTTGCCAAGGAGCCATTCTCTGAGGAGGAAAACTGGCTTGCTGCTGTTGAGTGGGCACATAGGAACGGTGCTAAAATTATTAACTCATCGCTAGGATACACCTACCATCGCTACTTCACAAATCAAATGGATGGGCGTACCAGTCTTGTGGCAAGAGCTGCGCTGCTTGCCGCCAGAAAGGGGATGCTTGTGGTTAATGCAGCGGGTAATGAGGGTACAGATGAGTGGCGAGCTATTGGCACACCTGCCGATGCCGATTCAATCCTAACCATTGGTGGTGTTTCGCCCGATACCCATTTGCATATTGATTTCTCATCGTATGGACCAACTGCCGATGGACGGCGTAAACCCAATGTTAGTGCATTTGGTAAAGCTGTTGTTGCAAAGCCTACAGGTGGATATAACACTGCGTTTGGAACCTCTTTTGCATCACCGTTGGTAGCAGGATTTGTAGCCTGCGCTTGGCAGCTTAACCCCGATATGACCAATATGGAGCTACTTGAGGCTATACAGCAATCGGCCGATCTTTACCCATACTTCGACTATGCACATGGCTACGGTGTTCCTCAGGCAGGCTACTTTATTAATGGTCCAACAAATTACGCTCAAAGCTTTGACTTATACGAGTACGATACTTATTACCTGGTACGCGTTCCCAACAAAACGGTCGATTTAATTTCGGGGTACAATACATCTGTAATGTTTTACAGTATAGTAAACCCCGAGGGGTTAATTACCGAGTATAGCGCAGTTAGGGTTTACTCGCCCAATGCTCTTAGGATATATAAAGAATCGCTTAGCAAGGGCGATAAACTTTATATCCATTACCTTGGTTACACCGGGGAGTATGAGTTTTAGTGACTTGGAGAATAGGCGTTAGTGTCTAGTGTCTAGTGTCTAGTGTCTAGTGTTTCACGTTTCACGTCTTTCTCCTTTCTCCTTTAACCTTTAATCTTTAACGTTTCACCTTTAATCTCGCCTAGGGGCGAGACAAGCTGTTTCACCTTTAACCTTTCACGTTTCACTTTAATCCATTACAATGTTACGATACCTTATATCCTTAACAATAGTTGCCCTATCGATAGTGGTGCAAGGGCAAACAAAGCTACTTCCTGTTGAAAAAGATCCAATGACTCAGTTTGAGGAGAGGAAGTGGGGAGCCAATAGGGCTCACTATGGCCAATTTCTATTTGACATAGAGTTTGATATTCCGCACAGCGATGCGTCTCGCGATTACCACTTTGGAGCATCGTGGGGTATGGTTTTTGGCTATACTTATCGCTACAGAATTGCTAACCCTGTAAATATTGGGGTTGGACTTAACTACAGGTTCCACTGGATGCGGCTAAACCGTAGCGGAATGCTAAAGGTTTACGATAACGCAATTCACGACAAGGTTAGGCTAAGCTCCAACGATATAAGGCTAAACCCTTTTATTCGGATAAATCTTTCCTCGCGTAGGGGTAATTACCTGGGCAACTATATAGACTTAGGAGCCTTTGGCGCAGTTAACGTTTGGCGCTCTATAGATGTGTTTGATGAGGTTGATGATGTAAAAAGGCAAATTCGCCTACGTCCCTACAAAATGATAAACAATACGTTCTACGGGGTGTTTGCTACTGTTGGCTTTAATACAACCCGTTTAACCGTTAGCTGGAACTTATCCGATAATGTTGATGATGCCCTAAATATGGCCAAGCTAAACATTGCATACGGAGCTTATTTTTAGTAGTGGTTTATTTAGAATATTCATAAAGCATCACCAGACAATGGTGATGCTTTTTATTGAAGCCGATACCAATAGATTCACTCTTTTTGTTCCTGATGCTTACTAAACATAATATTCGTTGTAATGCTATTGTTTTTAACTATAAGTATGAATGGGAGGTGAAATATTTTGCTTCAGAGGTGGTTGTGTGGTTTATGTGATTGAAATACAGCAATATAGTTGATTGCGAATATTGCATTTCTGTGTAAAAGAGGGTTGTGGTCGTGAGCAGTGTTATACTTTTAGAAAAACTACGCAACTTTTGGAGAAAACCTTTTTGAAGTTTTCGATTTTTCAATATCTTTGCAGCCCGAACGACAAATAAAACGGTTCCGTAGCTCAGTTGGATAGAGCAACAGCCTTCTAAGCTGTGGGTCCCGCGTTCGAATCGCGGCGGAATCAC
>DHVO01000231.1:0-2087 GCA_002412705.1 Bacteroidales bacterium UBA5206
TAAAAGTTAAAGGTTAAAAGTTAAAAGTTAAAAGATTCTAGTCTAACGTCTAGCATCTAATGTCTAACGTCTAACACCTAACATCTAACATCTAAACAATCAAATCTTCACTCTAATCAACAGCTTAACATCGCTGCGAGTTGAGCCGCTTATGAGGTCGTAACCAGAACCCAGCTCCTCCATTTTGGAGTAGTAGGTTTGAGCCCAACGCAACCAAACATCAACACGGTTAAACAGCTCGTACTTTACCATTAGATAAACTCTTGTACCCTGCGAATAGTAGGCAGGAACGGAAAACGAGTAAAGCACATCCGACTCGTAAGCGTATATTCGGGTATCCCAGCTGTCGGTATCAAAAAGGGCAAATCGAGCCGACAAGGATAGCGGCATTCGCTTTGCTGTCCAAGTAACATCCTGATAAACAACACTGCCATATGTAGTTGAGTTCACCTCCGATTTATACTCAGATAATTCCCAGCGCGTGCGTAGTGAAACTCGTCTCATTATGGAGGTATTAAATTGCACCCTAGCAGAGCTTTTTGTTACTGGGAACGGCGCTTTTACCAGAGTCCCTTCGGGCTGCTGATCGATATACCACAATTTTGTCCTGTACCTAAGGCTAATGCTATAGTGTTGCCCACGCGAGTAGGTGGCTTCTACAAGATACTCGTGCCCCGTAGTTGGGGCGCTTGCCTGATAGGTCATCCAAGGGAAACGATAAAAATCGGCTAAGGCCGATACAGCCCACCCCTTAGCGGGAAGGAATTTAAGGCCTACCATAACACCCTCCTCGTTAGATGTTCCCGAACCAGCCCCCATTCCTGCGGTGTATCGCGATGCGTAATCAGCAGGATAGCTACGTGCTAGAACCGATAAATCTACCAGTGGGGCGGGTTTTATTACACCTCCAAGAACAGCCGCCACAGTACCATTCTGATCGGTAGCCACCTCCCCAAACAGCAGGTGTTTACCAAGTAGCACATCGAAGTTCGTACCTATGCGCCTTGCCTCAACAGGCGAAGGAATAACCGACTGGTATAGCCGTGTTCCACCGCTATAATCGCCATCAATACTTTGCGTAACAGCAGTTACACCCACATTAAAGCGTTTGAACCTTGCCCCCACATTGGCTCCAAATACGGCCTCGTTGGCCTGATTCTTTGTACTAACCTCCGATGCAGTACGATGCAAGCCCGATGTAGGGAAGGATGAATAGGTTCTAGCCTCAAAGTTGGTATCAATCCTAGCATCTATTGCGCGATAGGATCCAAAAATGGTAACATCAAAATTCTTATAGGCCAGTGTCGCACCACCTCCGCGCAAGCGCTGCGCTTCATTTGCCGACGAGTGTTTTGCTAGCTGTGGCTGACGTTTACGAATCCCCATAGGGTCTGAGCCACGCCCAAACGACAATCCGCTCCAGAACGCTAAACCCTGACCAAACCCTGCATTAAAATCGCCAGCAACAGCGTTTTTCAAAACGCCAATATCCTTAACCTGAATGTAAAAGGCGTTATAATCAAACCCATAAGGATTATCGCCTGCAAAAGCCTGCTCGCCAGCATCCTTCTCGGCAACCCAGCCAAACAGTATGTGCTTGCGATTACCCCCGCTGTACCTAACCTGCGCTGCCATTTTGCTACCAGGGTAGTAAGAGCCATCGCCCTCATTGTCATAGCCTCTGGGCGTTTCAATTAGCGTGGTTGCTCTAAATGCAGCCTCATGCCTAAAGCGCGAGAAATAACCCCGTTGCTGCTGCTCTGCTTTTGGAGATACCGTTACAAACGGCAGCACACGCGTTATAATCTCTGGCGAAAAGCCATAAACCAGCTGCAGCTCATACACCGAAAGAAAGGCTCCTGTTGAATCAACATAATCGAGCAGGCTACGCACCTGAAAATCGGTGAGAAAAGGGAGCTGCGCAAGCTCATCGTAATTGGTTTGGTTTAGGTTGATGGGATTCTCCCACAAGAACATCAGATTCTCGGTAAGCGCATCAACATCAACCTCCTCTTCCTGTCCTGCCACCAAATCCTCAATTAAGTCGCTAATAAAGAGTCGCGGGTCGGTAACCTCTTGCGCCCGTG
>DHVO01000231.1:2098-8652 GCA_002412705.1 Bacteroidales bacterium UBA5206
ATACGATACCGACACAAACGGCGTATAGCCCAAGACCTCGTGATGCGAGAAAGCCAAATCAAAGCAAACGCGTTTAAAGGTGTAACCCAAGCCAAAACTAAGGGAAACGGGCTGGGAAGAAACGCCAATACGCAAGGCTAGCGCATCAATAGGTAGAAATTCCACCCCAAATTTGGCAACAGGATCAGTATCGGTGTTATCCTCAACCTCTGCGCTAAGCAATAACATCTGCGAAAATGAATACGACACTCCTGCCCTTAACGTAACAGGAATACCCGCGTTATCGCCCAACGATGCACGGGTGGGATTAAACACATTTGCACCAACCGTTAAACTGGGAGTTGGTTTATACATTAGTCCCAAGGCTGCCGAAAAGGCTGATGCATTGCCGTACTCACCTGCTATGACCATTCTATGGTAGTTTAGACCAACACCCGCCGAAAGTTCAGGAGTAAGCATCATTCCGTAGGCTAAGCTGGCAAATGTCTCGCTATAGCCACTATACCCCATGTTGCTTAGCGCCACACCAAATGTACCAGGCCTAACGGGAACAAGCCCAGCAACGCTACTGTTGCTTAGCTCCTTTACCATATATCTACTCTCAAAGTGAGCACCAATCCAGTAGTCTGTTTCAAACCCCAAGGCTCCTTGGTTGTTAAGAACAGACCATGAATCAACAATGGATACAGAACTGTTACCCATTGCAGCAGTCCGGCTTCCTCCATACCACAAAGGCACCTGAGCACTTAGGGTTACAGAAAAAAAGAGAGCCAATGGTAGCGCAGTACTCCTTACAAAGCCCAAAAGCCACAGCCCAATCCTGGCACTCATAGTATGGTTAGGTTTATTTTGTGAACATGTCATCTTCTAAAAAAGATAAAAAGCGAAACACTACAGATTAAACAACTAATATAATCACTTATGCAATACGATGAAAACATAGCACAAGGGCATAACTACCTGTTGTATTGCCAATAGACAACAACTAGTAAACATAGCGAAGCATCGCAAAACCCTTAAAATGTGGGATACAGACTAGCAAATGAATCAAAAAGGGATGTTATACACAACATTTGTTAGCAGTTAGTACAAATAAAAATCTTTTGCTTATGTGCTAAATGCTTACATTTGCACTTTATTGCAAACCAAAAGGGAACAACATGAAAACCGTTAAACTGTGGGATAAAACATTTGCACTCAGCTACCCAAGTGAGGCAATACAGCATGATATAGATAAAGTGGCGGAAACCATTAACAACGACTTCCGCAATGGCGAACAACCCATTTTTTTAAGCGTTCTTAACGGCTCGTTCATGTTCACTGCCGATTTGCTTAAGCGCATTAACTTTTCCTGCGAAGTTTCGTTTGTAAAGCTAGCGTCGTACCAAGGAACTAGCAGCACTGGCGAAGTTAACCAGCTTATTGGCCTAACCGAGAACCTAGAGGGCAAACACGTAATTATTGTAGAGGACATTGTTGACACAGGCCATACACTTACTAAGCTTTACAAACTGGTACAGGAGCGCCATGCAGCAAGCATAAGAATTGCTACACTGCTTTACAAGCCAGAGAGCTACCATGGCAAAATCAACATCGACTACATTGGTAAATCAATCCCCAACGACTTTATTGTTGGCTACGGACTTGACTACGACGGACTAGGACGCAACCTAGCCGACATTTACACACTTGCGCAAGAGTAGCTTAAAACACTAAAACACTATCAACCTAACATAAAAATGCTTAACATTGTTCTGTTTGGCCCTCCAGGTGCAGGAAAAGGAACCCAGTCGCAAAAGCTAATCCAGAAGTACAACCTAATGCACTTATCAACTGGCGATATCCTTAGGAGTGAAATAGAGAAGGAAACACCACAGGGTATTGAGGCCAAACGCTACATAGACCGCGGCGAACTAGTTCCAGACCAAATGGTTATTGGCATGATAAGCCAAGCGCTAGACAAGTACCGCAACGTTTCAGGCTTTGTTTTTGATGGATTTCCCCGCACCACGGTTCAAGCCAACAGGCTGGATGCCATGCTTAGCGAAAAGGGCGAATCGATTAACCTGATGATGTCGCTTGAGGTGGACCACGATGAGCTGGTGAACCGATTGGTTAACAGAGGCAAGGAGAGCAATCGAACCGACGACCAGGATGTTAGCATCATCAAGAATAGGATTAACATATACAACGAGCGCACAAAGATTGTAATTGATTACTACAAGGCTCAGGATAAGTATTGCGCAATAAAGGGAATGGGCTCTATTGATGAGATTTTCCAGGGATTGTGCGACGCCGTAGAGGCTCACAAATAGCTCTACACCAGCCCACTTACCAACAAAACCATTGGTTTACCTGTGTAAATTTGTGGTATGGGGTTTTGCACATCAACCCAAAACGAAATAATAATTTGTAACAACTTAAATAGTACCCAAATACAGGATGGTTTCTTCAAATTTTGTTGATTATGTGAAAATCCTTTGCCGCTCAGGCAAAGGCGGAGCAGGAAGCGCACATCTGCATAGGGAAAAGTACGTTCCTAAGGGTGGTCCCGATGGTGGCGATGGCGGCCGCGGCGGTCACGTTTACCTTAAAGGGAACAACCAGCTTTGGACCCTACTACACCTTAAATATAAAAAGCACGTATTCGCTGGCGAAGGCGAGTCGGGCGGATCAAGCCGATCTACAGGTGCCGATGGTGCCGACATGATTATTGAGGTACCACTAGGTACCGTTGCCAAAGATGCCGAAACGGGCGAAATACTTTGCGAGATAACTGAGCACGATCAGCTTGAAATACTTATGAAAGGTGGTCGCGGAGGACTTGGAAACTGGCACTTTAAAAGCCCTACAAACCAAACCCCACGCTACAGCCAACCGGGAGAACCTTGCCAAGAGGCATGGACCATTTTAGAGCTTAAAATCCTTGCCGATGTTGGACTGGTGGGCTTTCCTAATGCTGGAAAATCCACGCTGCTATCAACAGTATCAGCAGCTCGCCCAAAAATTGCCGATTACCCATTTACAACCCTAGTGCCCAATGTGGGTATTGTGTCGTACAGAGACGATCGCTCATTTGTAATGGCCGACATACCTGGTATTATAGAGGGCGCACACGAAGGCAAAGGGCTTGGACTCCGATTCCTACGCCACATTGAGCGCAACTCAATGCTGCTATTCCTTGTGCCTGCCGACTCGCCAAACATTAGGGAACAGTACGAAGTTCTGGTTAACGAGCTACGCATGTACAACCCTGAGCTACTGGATAAGCGTAGGGTATTGGCAATATCAAAGGCCGACCTAGCCGACGAGGAGCTTCGGAAGGAGATGGAAAAAGATCTACCAGAAATCCCGCATCTGTTCATTTCATCGGTTACAGGCGATGGCATTACCCAGCTTAAGGATATGCTTTGGGAAAACATTATTGCCGATATGCCGCAGCCCGAAGATGAAAAGGAAAAGGAAAATGATAACGTCGAGGAGCAAGACGCCAACAGCGAAAACTAATCTAGCCTAGCAAGCATGATTCAAAGCCTTATAGATTTTGATGTGCAGCTATTCCTTACCCTGAATGGCTTGCACACTCCATTTTTGGATCCCATTATGGTTTTTGCATCAGGGAAACTCACATGGATTCCCCTGTACCTTGCCATAATTTACTACCTATACCGCAAGAATCAGTGGCGCTTTTTATGGATTCTCCTAGGCGTTGGGCTAGCCATAGCGCTTGCCGATTTAACATCGGTACACCTTTTCAAAAACGTATTTCAAAGGCTTAGGCCCTGCCACAACCCCGACATTAAGGAAATGGTAAACCTTGTTACTGGCCGATGTGGGGGTAAATTTGGCTTTGTATCGTCGCACGCGGCAAACTCCTTTGCTGTTGCAACCCTCCTACTCCTTTCCGTTAAGGAAAAGTGGTTTACCATAAGCATTCTGGTGTGGGCTGCATTTGTATCGTATAGCCGTGTGTACCTTGGCGTTCACTATCCAGGCGACATCCTTGTGGGGGGTATCCTTGGTGTTTGCATTGGCATTGTTGTTCGCTTTGTTGTGAAAAAGGCCAATACGAAATACAAGCTAGGATTAAAGGAGTAACCCAGAACAAATCGTAACCTTTTGCTGTTTAATCCCAAACATAAATACGATTACGATGCTTTGCATTAAACACCCCAATACCGATCCTCAGTTTAACCTTGCCGCCGAGGAGCATGTGCTAAAAAGTTTTACCGACGATGTTTTTATGCTTTGGCGCAACGAGCCCTCCGTTATTGTTGGGAAACATCAGAATACCCTTGCCGAAATCAACCTAGATTTTATTAGAGAGAAACAGGTTAAGGTGGTTAGGCGCCTATCTGGTGGCGGTGCCGTTTTCCATGACCTAGGCAACCTAAACTTTACCTTTATAATGAATGGCGACGAGGGAAACCTTGTTGATTTTAGAAAGTTTACCAAACCAATTCTTGACGTGCTGCTTAAGCTGGGCATTGAGGCAAAGTTTGAAGGCAGAAACGACCTTACCATTGAGGGGAAAAAATTCTCGGGCAACGCCGAACACGTTTACAAAAACCGAGTGTTACACCATGGTACACTGCTATTCTCATCGCAAATGGCCGACCTATCGGAGGCACTAAAGGTTAACCCGCTAAAGTATCAGGACAAAGCAGTAAAATCTGTACGAAGCCGCGTTACCAACATTAGCGAACACTTAAAGCAGCAGATGGATGTTGAGGCGTTTCGCGATCTTATTATGCAGCATATTGTTGAGGTTTACCCAGATTGCGTTGCCTACGATTACAGCACAGACGATCTTAACAAAATAAATCACCTTAGGGAAACAAAATACTCCACTTGGGATTGGAACTTTGGGTACTCACCTAAGTACATGCTCGAGAAAATGGTAAAAACCACTGGAGGTAATGTTGAGTTCCACCTAAACGTTGAGAAGGGACTTATTTCTGAACTTAAGATTTATGGTGACTTTTTCAATAAAAAGGATGTTGTGGAAATAGAGAAGTTGCTAATTGGCTGTCCGCATGATGTTGACCATGTAACAGAAAAACTTACATCCATTAACTTTACCGAGTATTTTGTAAATATCCCAGTGGAAGAGTTTGTTCCCGGGATGTTTTAGCATAGACATAGTATAAAACAAAGGGCGTTGAACTTAATCAACGCCCTTTGTTTTATAATTATTCCGCGACTAGTTCCCTGTAGGAGGATCAAAACCATACACAACGCCTTCTACAAGGTGGGTTGGAATTTCACCATATCCGCCCTTTGATTCACGTTTGGTTATTAGAACTATATATCCGCCCATTGCTGCGGCCTTTTTTTGCAACCTAATGTTAGCGCTTCGTTCAGCTGATCGGGCATTGCGGCTATTTTTCGACGACTGGGCATCTACATTCCCCAACGCGTACAACCCCTCAACATCCTCTTGCTTCTCAGTTAGAATAATGGTTTTCCAATCGCCCTCCTCTACCATTTCAAAGGCAAGCTTATTGAAAATCTCCACACGACCCGTTCTGTAAATAATTTTGTGCACCTGCTTTCTGTCCATCTTTAGAATCTCTTTGGAATCGGCGGGTGAATATGTTACCTGACTAGGAGATACGCCCTGCACGTTCCCTAAAGTTTTGCGGCCACTCACCAGAACAATGGTATCGGCAGCAACGGCCTCCTCTTGTGCCTTTGAGGTGCCAGTAATAATTAAGAAAGCGGAGCAGGCAAGTAAAATCTTAGTAAAATACTTCATAGTATAATTTATTTATTTCCAACTGCGTTGCAAACGGGGTGCCAAACACAAGCAAAGATAATCAATTGCAGCCAAGCAATAAAATGATATATATCGCCAAACTATTTGTTCCCTTGGCACACAAAGTAAAAGGCAACTGATGCAACAATAAGGTAAAGCACATCGCCTTGAGAAATGGCACCATCAAAAGAAACTACAAGTCGGTATATGGAAAGCCCCGTAATTACAAGTCCCGAAACTACAGTTAATGTAGGTTTACTAAAAAACCCACCAACAAACAGAAGTATAGCAAAAACAACAAAAGCCAAGGGAAAGTAGTAGCTAAGGCTGCTTAGCTCAATAGGGCTAAGGCTGTTCACATTCTGAAGCACTAAAAAAAGTGCCAACGAAATACGCATTAGCCATGTGGCAAAGGGCAATCCTGCTTTAAATGGTTTCATAGCAATTTAGATTTAGGGTGATAAAAATGAGTCTTTAGTGGTTAACTAACCTATTTACTTACGCAAAAGTAGCACCTTTGTTTATCAATAATCCAAAAACTTCTTAGTAACTAGTTACTTTCCAGTTTATATAACTTATAGAACACAGATTACACAAACCATACAGGTACTCACAGATTTGGATTGTCTTTAGTTACAAGTTACTGGTTACAAGTTACTGGTTACTTTCCATGTCCTATTTACTCCGATAACTTCCGATACTCCCGATAACTTCCGATACTCCCGATAACTTCCAGCTTCCTCCTCTACTTCCTCTTCCTCCTCTTCCTCTACTTCCTCCTCTTCCTCCTCTTCCT
>DHVO01000085.1 GCA_002412705.1 Bacteroidales bacterium UBA5206
CTTAATATCCTTAATCGAACCCTTTAAATCGTGAGCATTACAATAGGTCTCATATTCAAATTTAAAGCCTCGCAACTATTTTGCAATAAAATGGATACAATATGACTCCATAGTGTGCAAAAATATAATTTTATCCGCACTTTTTCTTTAAAAATGTTAGCGATTTTTGGCACGACTTGACCAAGCTATTTTGGTTTAATGCCAAATTTACATTTTCTCAGAAAACGTTTTCGAACATTCAAGGAGCAACACCCTGTATTGCGCTCTGTTTTTTTATTGAGACGATATGGATAAAACCTCGAAATAAACGAAAACCCCGAGGATAACCCCGGGGCTTAAACTTTACTCCGTTAAAGCTACTTTTTAAGGCGCTCGTTAAGAGCCTTAACAATTTGCTTTGCATCGCCAACAATACCTAGGTCGGCAACCTGGAAAATTGGAGCGTACTTATCTTTATTGATAGCAACTATAAAATCGGACTCCTCCATACCTGCTAAGTGCTGAATTGCACCAGAGATACCCACTGCAAAGTATAGGTCTGGACGAACGGTTTTACCTGTTTGTCCTACCTGACGGTCGTGTGGAATTAAACCAGCATCAACCACTGCACGAGAAGCTGATACCTGTGCGTTTAGGGTCTCGGCAAAGTCGCAAACTAGCTTTAAGCCATCCGCATTTCCAACACCTCTACCGCAAGAAACAAGGATTTTAGCATCGCTAATATCAATCTTATCCTTTTTCTCCTTAACGCTCTTTACAAGCTTAACGCGGAACTTCTCCTTTTTGAATGGTACGTTAACGGCAATGGTCTCTCCTTTGCGAGATGCATCGGCTGCAAGGCTACGCATTACGCCTGGACGAACGGTGCTCATCTGTGGGCGGTGCTCCTTACATACGATGGTTGCCATTAGGTTTCCACCAAAAGCTGGACGGGTCATAAGTAAATCGCCCTCTTCTGATACCTCAAGTTTAGTACAATCGGCAGTAAGACCAGTCTCTAAACGAGCAGAAACGCGAGGACCTAGGTCACGACCAATGGTTGTTGCACCAATCATGATGATGCTTGGCTTAAACTCGTTTACGATATGGCAAACGGCTTGGGTATATGGTTCGGTAAGGTAATCCTCAAGCTCAGGAGCATCGGCGCAAAGCACAACATCAGCACCATGAGCAATTAGAGTGTTAGCCTTATCGGCAACGTTGTTGCCAAGAAGCATTGCGTAAACCTTATCGTTTAGCGACTCAGCAAGGTCACGAGCCTTACCAATTAGTTCCAACGAAACGTTCTGTATTTCACCTTTGCGCTGTTCAACAAAAACGAACACGCCTTTATATGCAGATAATTCCATCATGGTCTTGATTAGATAATGAATTTTTCTTTCAGTTTGCTCATGATGATACCTACAGCCTCGTTGGTATCAACCTCATAAAGCTCGCCAGCAGCCTTAACTCCACGCGAGAACGCTTTGTGTACACGGGTTGGAGAGCCTTTTAGTCCAAGTCTCTTCTCATCAACCTCAATCTGCTCAAAGCCCCACATCTCAACCTCGCGGCTATAAGCCTCAACAATTCCCCTAACGTTCATGTAGCGTGGCTTGTATGCACCAGAAAGAACGGTAACTACGCATGGGCCATCAACCTCAAGCATTTCGTAACCATCTTCGGTAGCACGCTTAATGGTAAAGGTTTTCTTTCCATCGTACTCAAGGTGCTCAAGGTACGATACCTGTGGTAGGTCTAGGTGCTCAGCAATCTGAGGGCCAACCTGTGCGGTATCGCCATCAATAGCCTGACGACCAGTTACAAGAAGGTCGAACTCCAACTTGCGTAGCGCTCCTGCCAAAGCATGAGAGGTAGCAAGGGTATCGGCACCAGCAAACTTGCGGTCGGTAAGGTGAATGGCGCGGTCAACACCCATAGCAAAGGCCTCGCGAAGCACAGCATCGGCTTGTGCTGGACCCATGGTAATAACGGTTATGTGCGCGTTGAACTGATCCTTTAGGGTTAGCGCAAGCTCAAGACCCGCCTTATCGTCGGGGTTGATGATACTTGGAACGCCATCGCGAATTAGGGTACCCGTGGTAGGGTTTATCTTTATTTCGGTTGTATCGGGAACTTGCTTAATGCAAACTACAATCTTCATAACAGTGTATCTTGATAGTTCGGTAAGGCTAATGAATTATTTTAACAGGGCTGCAGAAATTACCATGCGCTGTACCTCTGATGTACCTTCGTATATCTCGGTAATCTTAGCATCGCGAAGCATACGCTCTACAGGGTACTCACGGGTATAACCGTAACCGCCGTGGAACTGAATTGCTTTATTGGTAACCTCCATTGCTGTTTCAGCGGCATATAGCTTAGCCATTGCAGCATCGGCAGAGTAGTTAACACCCTGATCCTTTTTGTAAGCAGCCTGACGCACTAGCAAACGAGCCGCAACAACACGGGTTTGAAGATCGGCTAGCTGGAACTGGGTATTCTGAAATGCCGAAAGAGGCTTTCCAAACTGCTTGCGCTCCTTAATATACTTAACGGTTTCGTTCATTGCACCTTGTGCTATACCAAGTGCTTGTGCTGCAATACCTACGCGACCACCATCAAGGGTTTTCATGGCAATGCCAAAGCCACCACCAACTTTACCAAGTAGATTCTCTTTAGGTATTACACAGTTTTCGAAAATTAGCTCAGAGGTTGCGCTACCGCGAATACCCAACTTCTTCTCCTTCTTACCAAAAGTAAAGCCTGGGGTACCCTTCTCTATAATGAAAGCGGTAATGCCCTTTACGCCCTGAGATTTATCGGTCATTGCAAACACAATGTAAACGTGAGCGTACTCTGCGTTTGTAATAAAAATCTTTGAGCCATTAATAATGTAGTTATCACCGTCGAGCACGGCAGTGGTTTGCTGTGCCGAAGCATCGGTACCAGCGTTTGGCTCGGTTAAACCAAAAGCACCAATCCACTCACCTGTAGCAAGTTTTGGAAGGTACTTCTGTTTTTGTTCCTCAGTACCATGCTCTAGAATTGGAGCTACGCAAAGCGAAGTGTGTGCCGATACAACTACACCAGTAGTAGCACACGCAGCCGAGAGCTCCTCTACTGCAATGGAATACATAAGGTTACTTCCGCCAGCACCACCATATTGGGTTGGAACGGGAATACCCATTATTCCAATTTTTGCCATCTTCTCAACCGTTTCCATTGGGAAACGCTCCTGCTCATCGATTTCTGCAGCAAGGGGCTTTACTTCTTTCTCAGCAAATTCCCTAATCATCTGCAAAAATAGCTGCTGCTGTTTTGTTAAGCTGAAATCCATCGGTTATTATCGTTGTTTTGTAATAATCTGTAATTAAAACGCTCGTATAAAGAATTGATTCGCACAAATATATAGCCTTCAAAAACAAAAACGTTACAATTGTTTTTTAAATAACACTAGAAATGCTATTAAACATTTCTAGTGTTACAATGCATTTTTTGGCCCTTTTTGCGAATTGCGCTAGTTCCAAATAGCCTCATCAGATGGCACTTCCACCTTTGGAGAAAGCGATGCCACACGGGTAATGTTTAGCAGGTGCTTGTAGGTAAAGTTTTCTGATATTGAGTTGTTACCCCAGCTTCCGCAGCCCAAGGTGTTGGTAAAAGCCAACCCGTTTTGGATTGATCCTCCTGCAGTGGTTGCACAAGGCGCGTTAACAATAAAGCGCGAAACGGAGATTGCACTGGCTGCTTTAATTATGTGCTCTTGGGTATTTGAGTGTATGCCTGCGGTGTGTCCATTCCCCTCTAGCTCTAAATTGGTTTTGGCAATGGTTATAGCCTCATCAATAGTGCTGTAAGGAAATGCAGCAAGTACTGGGCACATTTTCTCTTTGCTGATGATATCGCTATTGCCATAGCCATGAGCCTCCACCACAAGAACCTTGGTGTTATCGGGGATAGATATGCCTGCCTTTTTAGCAATTACGTTAGGGAATTGCCCCACAACGTCGCGGGCAATGTGGCCATCCTCAAAAATGGCGCTAATAACCTTCTCGCGATCAGCCTCTGGAACTATGTATGCACCACTTGCAGTGAAAGCTGCCATTACAGCTGCGCGATCGTCCTTGTGGTAAATAAAGCTTTGCTCGCCAGAACAAATAATTCCATTGTCGAAGGTTCTTCCCTTAACCACCTTTTCGGCAGCCTCGGCAAAGTTGATGTTACGGTCTAGAATAACCTGTACGTTACCAGCCCCAACACCGTATGAAGGCTTCCCCGATGAGTAGGCCGATTTTACCATGGGCATACCACCTGTTGCAACTACCACATCGCAAGCCTTCATTAGCTCCTGAGTTTTCTCAATAGATGGCTCATCAATAATCTGAACTAAGCCTTCTGGAACATTATACTTTGCAATAGCCTCGTTAATAAGCTTAACGGTTAAGCCAGAGCAACGACGTGCTTTTGGATGTGGCGCAATAATAATGGCGTTCTTGGTTTTAAGCGCAAACATTATTTTGGACATTGGGGTAACCACAGGGTTAGTCATTGGGGTAATACCAGCAACTACTCCAATAGGTTTTGCAATCTCAATTAGGTTAGTAACGGGATCGTGGCTAATTACGCCCATGGAGCGCTTGTCGCGCAAATCGTACCACACACCTTTAGACTTGCCTTTGCACTTTGCCACCTTATCCTCATAAACGCCCATCTCTGTTTCGTCAACTGCAAGGCGTGAAAGGGTTTCGGCGTTATCGTAAACGGTTTTGGCAACCTCTTTTACGATCAGGTCAACTTGTTCTTGGTTGAAATCCCTTTCGAACTTCACCTGAGCAACTCTTGCTCTAACTAAAAGTTCAGCTATTGTCATGGTTTTATGTTTTAATCCGGTTGTTTTATTATTAACTAGTAAAGTGATTGGAAAATGGCACGTATCTCCT
>DHVO01000180.1 GCA_002412705.1 Bacteroidales bacterium UBA5206
AACTTGAAGCGTGGAAAGAGGCTGTTGAGCTATCTGTTAACATCTATTCTTTAACAAAAGAATATCCTGTAGAGGAGATGTATGGATTGAAATCGCAGATGCTTAGAGCTGCGGTATCTATTCCTTCAAATATAGCAGAAGGCTCAGCTAGAAAGAATACTGCTGAAACAGTTCATTTTTTATATATCGCTCTTGGTTCTATAGCAGAACTAGAAACACAGGTTGAAATATCGAAAAGACTTGGTTATTTGAATGATACTAAAGATTTGCAAAAAAGAATTCTTTTGGTAAAACAATTAACTTTAGGCTTAATACGATATTTGAAGAATGTTGGTAAGTAGTTATAGTTTTGACTTTTAACTTTTAACCTTTAACCAATTTTTATGGTAAAAATAAAAGCGTTTAAGGGCATTCGTCCGCCAAAGGAGATGGCAAAAGAGGTTGCCTCTCGTCCATACGATGTGCTAAACTCTGTTGAGGCTAAGGCCGAGGCAGGGGAGAAGTCTCTTCTTCACATCATTAAACCCGAAATCGATTTCGATCCTATTATCGATGAGCACTCTCAGGAGGCTTACGATAAAGCGGTTGAGAACTTTAAGAAATGGCGTGCTAACGGTTGGTTAGTGAAGGAAAACAAGGAGATGTACTACGTTTATGCTCAAACCATGAGCGGTAGAACTCAGTACGGCCTTGTAGCTTGCTGCCATTTTGAGGATTACATGGAGGGTAAAATTAAGAAGCATGAGCTAACCCGTCCAGATAAAGAGGAGGATCGTATGATTCACGTTCGCAATCAGAACGCGAACATCGAGCCTGTTTTCTTTGCATATCCTGCTGTTAAGGAAATGGACGCAATCGTTGAGAAAGTAGTTAAGAACAACGCCCCTGTTTACGATTTCGTTGCAGAGGACGGCTTTGGACACCACTTCTGGTTAATTGAGGATGATGCTGTTAACAAGCGAATCACCGAGATTTTTGCCGAGGTTCCTGCTCTTTACGTTGCCGATGGTCACCACCGTACAGCCGCTGCTGCTCGCGTTGGTCAGGAGAAGAAGAATGCTAATGCTAACCACACTGGCGAAGAGGAGTATAACTACTTCCTAGCAGTTATTTTCCCCGATAATCAGCTAAAGATTATTGACTATAACCGTGTAGTTAAAGATCTTAACGGGCTAACTGAGGCTCAGCTTTTAGATGCACTAAACGTTGACTTTGAAGTTAAGGAGATGGGTGCCGATGTGTACACCCCTTCTAAACTTCACAACTTTAGCATGTACCTTGGCGGAAAATGGTATTCACTTACCGCTAAGCCTGGCACATACAACGATAACGATCCTATTGGTGTTCTTGATGTTACCGTTCTTTCTAACCTAGTTTTAGATAAGGTTCTAGGTATTAAAGACCTACGTACCGATAAGCGCATCGACTTTGTTGGCGGTATCCGCGGCTTGGGCGAGCTTAAGAAGCGTGTTGACAGCGGAGAAATGGCTGTGGCCTTTGCTCTTTACCCTGTAACCATGCAGCAGCTTATTAATATTTCTGATACTGGAAATATTATGCCTCCAAAAACTACTTGGTTTGAACCTAAGCTACGTAGCGGATTGGTAATTCATGAGCTTGAGTAGCAAATTCTTGTATATAGATAAAAAGCCGAGCTCATTGCTCGGCTTTTTGTTTTTGCTGCTAGAGTGCAGTTAATCTTGTACTCTTACCGTTTCGGCCGGATTGGTTTGTGCTGCCTTGTAGCTTTGCAGCCACGTTGTGGCAAGCGCAATAATAAGGCTTATAACACCACTGGCAACCAGTATTAATGGGTTTATTTTAATATGATATGGGAACGTGCTAAGCCACTTCTCCATTGCATACCAAATAATAGGCCATGCAATGATGTTGGCAACAATAACAAGTAGGGCAAACTCCCTGGATAGCATCTCTATTATACCAAATGTTCCTGCCCCTAAAACCTTTCTAATACCAATCTCTCTCACCCTTGTGCGCAACATAAACATGGAAAGGCCATAAAGTCCAAGCGAACTAATAAAAATGGCTATAAAAGCAAAGTATCCAAATAGCATGGCAAGCGACTGCTCCTCTTTGTAGTTCTTGTCAAACTCTTGGTCTAAAAAGGAGTACTCGTAGGCTGCGTTACCCGTAAAATCGTTCCAAACGGTTTCTATTTGCTGTATAGCTTCGCTAGTTTGGTTTGGCTTAATTCTAATGTTTATGTGCTGAAACGATTGGTTCCTAAGGTTCATTGCAAGAGGAGCAATGGTGGTGTGAAGTGAGTTGAAGTTAAAATCCTTAACCACTCCAATAATTACCCTGCTATTTTTCCAGTAGCCACTGCTGGGAATAACCTTGCCAATGGGGTCGTCAAAGCCAAGTTCATTGGCCATGGTTTCGTTAATAATGTACCCAGTGTTAATATCGGCTTCGGAGTTCTGGCTAAAATCGCGTCCTTTTACAATTGTTAGCCCTAGCGTTTTTATGTAGCTACTGCTAACGGGAATAAAGGCAAAGTTCTTTGATGTGCCATTGTCAGTCCAGCTCTCCTGCCACATAATAGATCCGGGTTTTCCGTTCGATAGGGCTGCTGATTCAACGCTTGGCAAGCTCTCTAGTCGCTCTCTAAAGGAGTTGAAGTTGCTGCGGATACTTCTATCCAGCGGCAGGTTTAGTATTTGCTCCTTATCGAAACCAGGTTTGTAGGAAACGATGTAATCAATTTGATTTAGGATGATAAGCGTTCCTGCAATTAGAGCCACCGATACTGCAAATTGAAAAATAATTAGCCCCTTACGCATAAATGCCTTACTCTTGCCTTTGGTTGCCCCGCCCTTTAGTATTAGCGATGGATTATACTTACTTAGGAAAAGTGCAGGGTAAAAGCCCGCTGCTATGCCTAGAATGATTGACCCTGCTAGTAGGTAAAGCATTATGTGCGGATTTTCCAGTAAGCCCAGTGATAGTTTACGCTCAACTAGCGTGTTAAAAAGGGGAATTATTAGCTCTACAATAGCTAGGCTAATTAGCCCCGATATGGCAACTAGTAGCACCGACTCTCCCAGGAACTGTTTTACAATTAGCAATTTAGAGCTGCCGCAAACCTTACGTACACCAATTTCTTTGGCTCTTCGGGTAGCCTGAGCCGTGCTAAGATTTATGTAGTTAATAACTGCTGTTACAATTATAAGGGCAGCAATAATTAGCATAATATTAATAAACCTAGGGTTTCCATGCTTAACTGGCCCTTCAAATTTTACACCCTGACTTAGGTATATTTCGTTAAGGGGGCGCAGGTTTAGCATAAAGGTAGGATCTGGTTCTTCGCCCTTTAGGCACTCTAGGTTGATTTTGTTGTACACCTCCTTTATATCTGCATTACTGGTTAGCACTATGTAAACCAGATGGTTCATATTGCTAAAAATTGAGGTGAAAAATGTTGGGTTGTTATAGTAGGAGGGTAGTATGTTTTCTGGCACTACAGCGTCAATGTTAAGATGAAACCTATTTTCATCCTTAAAAACTCCTGTTACAGTAAGGTCGTTCCACTTATCCAGATTTATTGTCTTACCCACTGGGTTCTCGTTGCCAAACAGCCTTTTTGCTGTTGATTCCGAAAGAACAATGGAGTACGGATCTGAAAGCACCTCGTTGGCGCTACCCTGTATGAGGTTTAGGTTGATAACGCTAAATAGATTCGATGAAGAAACAACTACATTATCAATTCTATACATTTGTTCGTCTATGTAGAACTGCCTATTGCTTAGTCCGTATGGGCTAATGGATACGGCATCCTCTACATTGGGTATTTTTTCAGCAATTAGGTTTCGCATACCTGGGCCCATAAAAGCCCACTCCCCAAATTCCAAGCGCACTATTCTATCCCTTTTGGCAATGAATTTATCTATGGAGTATTCATTGTTTATGAATAGCGCAATAAGAATAAATATGGCAATGCTAAAGCTTAATCCAAATATGTTGATTAGTGACGATGCTGGTGAGCGTTTTATGTTTCGCCAAGCCGATTTTGTGTAGTTAGAGAGCATAGTTTTGAATTTTATACTTGGCAACGTAATCATTTTGTGTGCCAATAAGCAAAACGATTTCGTTTACAGTAATCTACATAAAGGTTAGACATAAACCTTTTGTTTGCTTATGAACAGTTGGTGTCCGATTTCGTACAATTTGCAGTGGTTGTAATAAAAAAGCCACTAAGCATTTTGTTTTAGTGGCTTTGGTGATGCTATCTTTTGTTTATAAACTTATCTATCCCTGGATAGTTTAGCTTCTTTTTTGCAATTTCAGGTGGGTAGGTAAAGTACTGCGCATTGGCTTCGGCACATAGTTCGCCATCGCTATTGTAAAGTTCGCATTTAATATTGGCTAAGCGTTTCTCCGCATTTACAAGTTTAGCCTTAAGAGTAATTTTGCTATCGGTTACCAAAACGGGTTTGCGGTACTTAATATCTAGTCGCGATGTTACCCCGCCAGTCTCAAGGAGAACGTTTACAACCCAGCCTGCAATTTCGTCAAGTAGAGTGGCCTGAATCCCGCCGTGTAGTACGTTAAAGTATCCTTGAAGGTAATCCTTTGGGTTCCAATAGGCCACTACGGTATTATCGTCGTCAAGATAAAATTCTAGTCTAAGCCCATGGCTGTTGTGGGGAGCACAACCAAAGCAGTTGTATCCATCCAAGTCCTTAAATGGATTGTTTATCTTTTGCATTACTGTATTGGTTTATTGTGGTTTTTAAAA
>DHVO01000262.1 GCA_002412705.1 Bacteroidales bacterium UBA5206
CAACCCCTAATTTGCGAGTTATCCATTCGTCCAAGAACCTCAAAGGTACCATCGGGATGCAAGCGCCCTAAATCGTCGGTTTGAATAAATGAACAGGAATTAATATTGGCCAAGTCTATTACATTAATGGCTCCCGAACCCTGATTGAACTTGGATAAAGGGTCATACGGATCGCGAAGTAAAATTTTCATCCACGGGGGGCAGCTAAACACCCCCTCACCATAGGAATATGCTTGCGATAGTAACTCGGTCATTCCGTACTCGGAGTGGATACTGTTTACTCCTAACCCATTGCAAAGAATCTGATGCAATTCCTGACGTACTATCTCCTTGCGGCGCCCTTTCATCCCTCCCGTTTCCATTACTGTGGTGGAGCCTAAACTCAACTTAAACTCCTCGGCCAAGGTAAGCAAAGCAAAGGTTACGCCTAAAAGAATGGTTTTTTGCCCTATACGGTTCTGCTCGTTTAATACGCTAACTAGGGCATTTAGATTGTTAAGGTAGAATCCGCTTTGCGGATGGGCGCTCTGCTCTATTAAATCGTTAGCCATGAACACCAACGATGAACCTGTGCGTTCCAAATAGGCAGGAAGGAGCGCTAAAACGCAGTAATCCTTAATATCACCATAAAAATGGGCAAAGGCACGCCTAAAGCTCTGTGTATAAATATCGGTGTTCGAAACCAAGTGCCTACTCGTTTCGGAACCCGTTGTCCCACTACTGGTAAACGTTTCTGCAGGAACTTGCCCCGTTACAATTACATCGTGAGTTTTGAAAAAGGATATAGGCAAAAAGGGGATCTTCTCCAAGCTATCAACATCGAGTGGATTAACGCCAAGCAGCTGTATAAAGTTGGAGTAAACATTAACACAACGCGCCTGATACTGGAACACCTCCAGCGCAATGCGCTCAAATTCAGCGGCATTTCTTATGCCAAATATCTTTCCCTGCATAGTTGCACTCATGCTACAAAAGTAGCAAATACATTTTGGGTTGATTGGAGCTCAGCAAAATTCGTGAAATGTGATTTGTGAATCAGCAACCCTTCACGTCTTAGCTAAACTTATTTAGACTTGGACGAGAAGGGAACCTATCCTACGCAACATAAAAGCAGGTCTCTCACTATAAACTTAAAGCTCCTTTTCCATTTGAGATTTCACTACAGGCCAAATCTCGGAGAGCTCATCAAAGGCACTCTTTAGCGTAGCTGCATTTGGCTGTGCACCATTAATAGTTCCCTCTTCTATAACAAGGAGCAGCTGGGCACACCTATCTATTCTAAACTGCTTAAACGTGGGTTTCATCCTATGCGCAATGGCCGACGCCGAGGAGAAGTTGTTGCTTAATATGGCCTTGGAAAGCTGCAACATATTATCCTGAGTGTTCTTAATAAAGGTTGACACAATAAGTTTTGTTGCGGTGGAATCGCTACCCGAGAACCTAATAATCTCCGATAAGTCGTAGGGCTTAGTAGCTAATTTTACCTCTTTTTTCTTAACCAAGGAAACTTTCCTCTTCTCCTTCTGATTATTGCCATACAAGCACTCCCTTAGCACACGGCTAAGCTTTACCTCATCAAAAGGCTTAATTAGAAGACCATTAAATCCAAGATCCTTTGCGCTTACCAGAACATTGGCAGTAATGGCAATAATGGGTACATCCCGGTTGGGGCCAGCCTGCTTTCTAAGCTGGGCAACAAGCTCGCTACCGCTTAAGCCTGGCATTTGTAGGTCGGAGAGCACAATGTCGCATGGGTACTCCGATAGATGCTTAAGTGCGGAAAAAGGATCGGCAAAGGTAAGAGGATTTATCCCAAGGGCTTTAACCGTTTCTGAAACTAAAATTCGGTTCATCTCATCATCGTCAATTACCACAACCTTAAGGTTTGCAGGAACGCCAAGGGGAGCCAACGAGGTTGAAGGCACTAAACTTTGCTCAACAACTGAGCTAGAGAATGGAATGGAAATGGTAAATGATGTTCCAACGCCAGGCTTGCTCTCCACCTGTATGTTGCCATTCTGCATATCGACCAAGCGCTTAACAATGGCAAGCCCAAGACCCGTTCCGCCAAATCGGCGTGCAATGCCCGAATCGGCCTGTGTAAAGTCGTTGAAAATGGTTAGCACCTCGCTCTCCGACATGCCAATGCCCGTATCGCTAACCTCAATAATAAGTTCAACTTTCTCTGTTCCACCATTCTGCTGACTTGCAACTTCGGCTCTAACCTGAACAAACCCACTATCGGTAAACTTAATGGCATTACCAATAAGGTTTAGCAATATCTGCTTTAACCTAAAAGGATCGCCTACAAAAGTGGTACAAACCTCCTGCGACGCGTTGAGTTCCAATCCAATTTTTTTCTCCGAAGCCTTTATACGTAGCGTGCTAACCGACTCCTGTAGCACCTCGAACACATTAAAAGGAATGCTCTCAAGGGTTAGCTTACCCGCCTCCATCTTAGAAAAATCAAGAATATCATTCACAATGTGTAACAGGTGTTCCGATGAGGTTTCAACAGGTTTTAGTAGCTCCAGCTGTTTTTGAGTTAACCCAGCCCTACCCAGCTGGCGAGCAAAGCCAATTATTGCACTTAAGGGGGTTCTTATTTCGTGACTCATGGTTGCTAAGAACTGCTCCTTTATGGCAAGTAGCCGCTCAGCGTAGTTTTTTGCAGCAATTAGCTGATTACGATAGTAGTTACCTTTGGAGAGATCCCTGAAGATCATCAGTACAAACATGATAATCATAAACAGCGCAAAACCGCCAAGTACTAGCAGCTTTGTAAGCGACTCACGAAGCGTTTCCTCTGCCTCAACTCGTCGTTTCTCTGTAAGTAAAAGTTCCTCATGCTCAAGGAGCGATACAATAGACCTAATTTCGTCCATAATCACCTTGTCGCTCTTAAGCAGCTCCAGTTCTTTCAGGCTAACCTCCATTTTGTATGCAACCTGCTCGGTTTTAATCTTCTCAAGCATGGAAAGAATCCCTTTAAGGGTGGTATCTGCCAAAGCCGCTGGGGCAACAAGTGTATCAACAAGAGTTACCTCCTTTATATTAACTCGGGTAAGCGTAGTGTCGGTTTTGGGTGAACCCGATAACCAATGCTTTATTCGGGTAAAAAAGCCGCCGCTATTATGGCTATCGGAGCCAATAACGGTATCGCGCTGCGAAGTTGTGGTTACCCGCTTTTGCGTTACGACCAAAGCAGGGCTAAGCGTATCTATTTTTGCTTTTGATATCTCAGCAAGCGCCTTATCAAAGAACTCCGATTCTTTATCGGATCGTTTTAGATCTATGAGCCCATCCAGAATTGTCCCCTTCTTGTTTAGCAAGTTTTTGGTTTGTACTACCTTCTCGAATTGGCTCCTATTGGAACTTGATAGAACCACTAGGGTGTCAACCTTTTCGCTTATGCTTACTAGGAATGAGAAGTACTTATTAAGGTAGTCCTCATTGTTTGTAAGCGTATAAGCTCTTGCGTTACTCTCGGCCTCATAAATATCGGTTAGAGTGGAGTTTAGAAGCACCAGCTTTTGGTTGGGTTGGGAAAGGCTTGCTCGCGTACGCGAGATATCGACAAAGGAGCTAAATGTTATGTAAACAGCAACAGCAGCCAAGGCTAGTATCAGAATAAAACCACCAAGTACTTTAGGTTTTATTCGGGTACGAAACGAAGATATTTCGCGAATTCGATCTCTCATGGCTTTAGCGTTATTGAATGTCGCAAATTAGCACAACAATGGGCCTATAAAGAGCCTAGCAGCAAATATATGGTTTTAATCCTAGTGCCAAAACAGAGATTCCCTTTAGCTTTGGGGTAAAAAAAGGGAGCTTGGTAGGCTCCCTTTCTTGAAAAATAGAGCAAGTGGTTACTCTACAGTTATTACAAGGTACTTGGATGTGTGCCAGAACTCAGTAACATCTAGAATCTCCAGTTTTTCGAATACCCCTTCGGCATTCTGAACTAGCTTGTAGGAGCTGCTTGGATGTGATGTTATTAGGTTAACCTTCTTTGCAAAAAGAGGTATTTCAAAGGTCTTGGTAATGTTAACCTTTGTAAAGTAAGACTTATCAAAATCAGATTTTAAGCGGTACGATTTACCAAAGCCAAGAAAGCCACCAGATTTTTCAATTATTCCATTGTCAACCAGCTCCTTTTTAGTTCCAAAAGCAAACCATGCAGTGTTTATTGTAGTAGTTTGAGAGCTGATGGTCTCCTCAAGCATAGCCTTTTCAGCGCGAAGAGTATCAACGGTTGCATTTAGAATTTCAACAGAAAAATTAAGGTTGGTTAGGCGATCCTTAAGAATGCTAATCTCCGCATCGCGCTCCTCTATGCTGCGCATGGTACGCTCAATGGTCTCATTTAGCTCACCTATTTGCAGGTTGGAAGCCTTAATCTTTTTATTGAGTAGGTTAATGGCACGCTTGTTCTTTGCCATTAAATCATTAATCATTTGAATATCCTGATTGATGCGCTCACGGGTATCATCCTTAAGTTCGCTATCAGCAAGGGCATCTTTAGATATTATGCTCTCGGTTGTTTTCACCAAAGAGAGGTTGTGCTCAATCTCATTTAGAATTTTGAAGTACTCGTTAATGGATGAATCCTTAACCATTGCTTCTGCTTTAAGAATCTCATTTTCACGAGTTAAATCTTCAATCATCTTCTTCTCCTTTTCCTTGCAAGAGAAAAGAGCAAGTGGCAATAACGCTATTAGTAAAAAAATAATTCTTCTCATGGCTTTATAGTTTTTTGTTGATACTACCATAAGGTGTACCACTTTTCAAACCAAACGCAAAATGCTAGGATATACAAGCATAGTAGGGATTTATGACATAAGTAACACCAGGTCAAGGTTTGCGCAAATGGGGTTTAACCTCAACAAGATGTGGGGATAAACTACATAAGCTTACCCAATGTAACGCCTTCCAATTAAAAGTAGAGCAACAAAGAGACTCGTACTAGCCAGCTGCCTCCAGGTAAGATGCCACGGCAACAAGGAGCTCATCGGGATCGATAGGCTTGCCAATATAGTCGCAGCACCCCGATTTCAAGCACAGATCCTTATCGTTTGCCATTACATTGGCTGTTAGTGCAATAACTGGCAGTTCGGGGCGCAATTTCTTTATGCGCGATGTGGCCTCGTACCCGTTCATAAAGGGTAGCTGAATATCCATTAGAACAAGGCTAAACGATTCGTTAAGGGAGCAAGCCTCAACGGCATCTTCTCCGTTCTTAACATGAACAAGCCTAACCCCCGTTTTACGAAGCAATGCTTCTATGTACTGAAAGCTAATAAGGTCATCCTCAACTACGAGAATGGCCTTGGTTCCCCAATTAAAGTCGCGGCGCTGTATATTGGCCTTTGAAAGCTGGTCGTCGCCAACAGCATCCGATGGTTTATATGGGATAGTAAAGTAAAAAGTGGAGCCAAGGCCCTCCTCGGAATCTACCCATATCTCGCCTCCTAAGAGTTTAACCAGCCCTTTCGATATGGCCAAGCCAAGCCCCGTTCCCTTTAGCTCACTATCCTGCCTACGAGGAATTTGGTGAAAGCGCACAAATATTTTTTCTTGCTCCACCAAAGGGATACCAATACCCGTGTCCTTAACAAAGAATCGTAATGTGCTTTTCTGCTCAAGGGTATAACCAAACTCTATTACACCGGCATCGGTAAACTTAACGGCGTTATCGAGCAAACTAAAAATTATTTGCTCCAACCTAAGCGGGTCTGTAATAATACGAGCCTGAGCATCGGAGAGCGCCTTTACCATCCGTATTTCCAAGTTGGATTTGTGCTTAGAGCGTAACCGGTTGTTAAAGGTTGTTAGCTGCTCGGTAAGCAGTGCATTGATGTTACAAAACGACTGCTTTATCTCCATCTGCTCCGTTTCAAGCTTAGCAATATTTACAATATCGTTTATTTGGGTAAGGAGCGATTGGCTGCGGTGATTTATAATCTCAATGTACTGACGCCTGATGTGTGGAGGAAGTTCCTCATCGTCTAGGAGCTTAGCAAAACCAAGAATCCCGTTCATGGGAGTCCTAATCTCATGGCTCATGTTTGCAAGGAAAGCTGTTTTTAGGTTGTCGGCATCTTCGGCTCTTCGTAAAGCCTCGGTAAGCTCCTCGGTACGTAGCGCCACCTTTTCCTCCAGCTCCTTGTTTAGCGCAACAAGCTGTTTGTTTATTTTGTTAATCTCATCCCCCTTTTGCCTAAGCTTAAGCATGGCAAGAAATGAAATTACAAGCACCACAAGAGCAAAGGCTATGAGCAGAAATATTCTCATTTGTGTATCCTTTGCCCGTTGCATCCTTAGCGTCTCCAACTGCAAGTTGCTTTGCAGCAGCTGCGTATCCTGATCTTTTTGCTGGGACTCAAACTGCACTGTAAGATTTGCCACCTTTTGGGATATCTCGTTCCTAAAAAGCTGCTCAACAAGAGTGGCCTTTTGTGCCATCATATCGCGGGACTCAAGGAGGTTACCCGTTGCAAGATAGTACTCAGACAGGATATCAAGATTATCAACAACAATGGAGGTTAAGCTGAGCTCCTCTGCATACTGGTTACTGGTTGTTGCGTACTTTTTTGCCTGAGATAAGAACCCCTGTCCCATGGCTACCTTTGCCAAAAGGTTATAGGAAGATGCCAACCCCGATTTTAACTGATTTGTCTCATAAAACTCAAGCGCTTTAACAATATTTTCCCTTGCCTGCTTGTAATTCTTAATCTTAATCTGAATAGTAGCAACATTTAAACGGGTGGTGGCAATTCTAACCGTATCCTTTAACCTTAGCTTAATATCAAGGGATTCAGAGTACTTCTCCAGCGCATCAAAATACTTCTCCTGAAGGTTATACACCTGCCCCAAGTTATTGAGTGTTGCAGATATTCTTGCTTCATCTTTTGCTTTTCTAAAAACCGCCAAGCACTGCTCAAAGGTTCTCAAAGCCTTATCGTACTGTCCTGTTTCCTTGTAAACCAAGCCCAAGTTGTTCATGCTTGATGCAACACCAGTCTCATCGCCATTACGCCGCCTAATATCAATTGCTTGCTGTAGGTTTTTTATGGCCAAATCGTACTGATAAAGGTTCATGTAATCAACCCCTAAGTAGTTGTAGGTTTTACCCAGCTCCACAGAGTCGCCTATAGCCGTGTACCGCTTTGCCGCCTCATTAAAAATTACAACAGCATCGGGGTACTGCTCCTTACGGTGAGCTGCCTCAGCAGCAAGAAAGTATAGGCGTGCAGCCTGGCTGGGCTCTGCTGTTTTCTTTGCTCGCTGCAGCAGTATTCTAACCTCATCGGCTTTGCTCCTATGAGTAAGCGTATCGGGTGACGGGTTGGGTAAATGTCCTGCAAATACAGGAACCGAGAGCAGTATTAAGTTTAAGGTAAGCGTTGCAAAAGCTATAGGGAGTACCCTTTTCATGTTGGGTATGATTTATGTAAAGCGATACGTTAATGGTTCTGTTTGTAAAGTAACACGGGCTAAAATAAGTGGTTTTTAGAGCAAAAGCAACTCCTAGGTGAATATAAAGATGAACAGCCATTTTCTGTTGGTTTTCGTTATCTTTACCGCTCCCAATGAGCGTTTTAATTCAACAAACATATTAGTTGCAATAACATCAAAAACTTAGGAAACAATAAAATGGGTAACCCTGTTGAGAGAATGGGAGAACGCTTAGAACTTGTGGCAACAAGGATTTTTAATCTTTGGCAGCGTCACAAGGTGGGTATTTTAGGCACCATTGTTATACAACTTTTA
>DHVO01000136.1 GCA_002412705.1 Bacteroidales bacterium UBA5206
ATCAAATTAGAGCAATGCAAAAAAGTATTTAACTTGCAATAAACAGAATTAAACCATTGCAAAGGAGTTAAAACATTGGATTTACTTAGGGCAAAATAACTTCTGTATTATTATAAAAATCTTAAAAACTTCAAAAGAAAAGCCCAAAAAGCTTACTTATAACTAGAATATCCTTTAAAGATATCAAACAGACATTAAACTCTTTTACCGTAAATAAATCAAACGGTATAGCTTTAAAAATTGGCACAGCATAAAATTTAACGTAAGTAAAACTTTTTCATAAAACGCAAAAGCCACTACAATGAAAAAAATCCTAACCCTTTCTGTTGTTCTGCTGCAATTACTTGTATGCACAACATACGGACAAGATTCCAACGCCCCTTTGTGGATGCGGTATCCAACCATATCGCCTAATGGGGAAACAATAGCGTTTAGCTATAAAGGCGATATATACACGGTACCATCCAGTGGCGGTACAGCAACAGCGCTAACCACAAACTCGGCATACGATTACTCACCCATTTGGGCACCCGATGGTAAGAGCATTGCCTTTGCATCTAACCGCTATGGTAACTTCGATATTTTTGTGGTTTCAAGCACTGGTGGCACACCAACCCGTGTAACCTTTCACTCAGGAAACGAGGTTCCCTCTGCATTTAGCAACGATGGAAGTCAAATAATTTTTAGCGCCAACATTGCCGATACAAAGGACAATATCCTTTTCCCAAGTGGAATCCTTTCCGAGCTATATAGCGTGTCAACCACTGGCGGTAGAATAGAGCAGGTATTCACCACTCCTGCCGAAAATGCCGTATTTAGCGGGAACAATGAGCTTATTGCATACCACGATAGAAAGGGCTATGAGGATCCATGGCGCAAAAGGCACACATCATCGGTAACCCGCGACATATGGGTTTACAACAAAAAAACTGGGGAGCATAAAAAGGTTACCTCCTTTAACGGAGAGGACAGAAACCCAGTTTTCTCTACCGACAGTAAAACCATTTACTACCTAACAGAGCAATTTGGAACATATAACGTAGCCTCTGTTAGCCTTGATGGCAACCAAGAGCCAATGGCCATTAGCCAATTTAAAGTTCATCCTGTAAGGTTTCTCTCCATTGCACAAAACGGCAAGCTTTGTTATGGATTCAACGGCGAGCTCTTTACCCAAATTCCGAGGCAAGAGCCAGTTAAGGTTAAGGTAGCCATAAACGCCGATGAAACCGAGAATGCCATTGTTCACGAAGTAAAATCGAGTGGCGCTACCGAAATGGCTGTTTCGCCCGATGGTAAAGAGGTTGCCTTTGTTATTCGCGGTGAGGTTTTTGTTACCTCTACAGAGTATAGCACCACTAAGCGTATAACCAATACACCAGAGCAGGAGCGCACAGTAAGCTTTAGCCCCGATGGCAAAAAGCTCCTATACGCAGCAGAGCGCAACGGAACCTGGAATATTTATGAAACTTCCATAGTAAATAGCGACGAACCAAACTTTAGCCTATCTACCCTCCTTAAAGAGGAGGTTGTGGTTGATATCCCCGAAGAGGCATTCCAACCCGCATACTCTCCCGATGGTAAAGAGGTTGCATTCCTAAAGGAACGCCAAACCCTTTGCGTAAAGAACCTAAAAACAGGCGTAATACGAGTGGTGCTACCAGGTAACTTAAACTACTCCTACTCCGATGGCGACCAGCACTACCAATGGTCTCCAGATAGCAAGTGGTTCCTTGTTAGCTACAACGATAAAAACCGTTGGCCTGCATCGGAAGTTGGTCTGGTTAAAGCCGATGGCTCCGAAATTCACAACCTAACACAGAGTGGATACAGCGACGAAAATCCACGCTGGATGATGAACGGCAAGGTAGTGCTTTGGCAATCGGATCGTAACGGATACAGAAGTCACGGATCGTGGGGCTCTGAGTTTGATGTTTACGCCCTTTTCCTTACTCAAGAAGCTTACGATGAGTTTAACCTACCAAAATACGAGTGGGAACTGCTAAAGGAGCAAAAGAAAAAGGATAAGAACGATAAAGCAAAGGATGAAAAGAAGGATGCCGACAAGGGCAAAAAGAAAAAGGACGACAAGGCCGAAAAAGAGAAGGATGCTGTTGAACCTATTAAAATAGATTTTAACAACCTAGAGGATAGAAAGGTTAGACTTACCATTAACTCGTCTAGCATTTCCGATGCAGTACTTTCTCCCGATGGTGAGAACCTTTACTACCTTAGCCGCTTTGAGAAAGGCTTTGACCTTTGGGTAAATAAGCTAAAGGACAATGAGACTAAGCTTTTAGTTAAAATTGATGGCTACGCAGGCAACTTACATATAGATAAGGATGGCAAAAACCTATTCCTAACAGCAGGAGGCCGATTACAAAAAATAGAAATTGCGGGAAACAAGCAATCCAATATCAGCTACAAAGCGGAGTTTACCATAAATTACCCCAAGGAGCGCGAGTACCTTTACGAGCACATGTGGCGCCAAGTAAGCAAGAAATTTTACGACCCAGCAATTCATGGTATAGACTGGGCTGGATTCAAGACCAACTACGCAAGGTTCTTACCCCATATCAACAATAATTTTGACTTTGCCGAGATGGCTAGTGAGCTCCTTGGCGAGCTCAACGGATCGCACACAGGCGCACGCTACTATTACCGCGCCGAAAATCCTGATGTAACAGCCAGCCTTGGCGCTTTCTACGACTTGTCGTATAAGGGTAACGGATTAAAAATTGCCGAAGTAATTGAGAAATCGCCACTCATAAACGCAAAAAATAAAATTAAAGCGGGCGTTATAATAGAGCAAATCGATGGCCAACAGCTTCTTCCCAATGCCGATTTTTATCAGCTACTAAACAGAAAAGCCGATAAAAATGTGCTACTAAACCTATTCAACCCTGAAACCAACGAAAGGTGGACAGAAACCGTTAAGCCTATAACTCTTCGCGAAGAGAACGCACTACTATACAAGCGCTGGGTTAAAACCCGTAACGAGCAGGTGGAAAAGCTATCCAATGGAAGAATAGGTTACGTTCACGTTAGCGGGATGAACTCCGAGAGCTACCGCGAGGTGTACTCCGAACTTCTTGGCCGTCACGGTAACAAAGAGGCCGTTATTGTTGATACCCGCTTCAATGGTGGCGGTTGGCTTCACGACGACCTTGCAACCCTTTTAAGCGGAAAACGCTACGCCGATTTTGAACCTAGAGGGCAATACATAGGTTCAGAACCCATTACCAAATGGTATAAACCATCTGTTATAATTGTTGGCGAGGGGAACTATAGCGATGCACACGGATTCCCTTACGTTTACAAAACCTTAGGTATTGGAAAGGTTATTGGAATGCCTGTCCCTGGAACCATGACTGCCGTTTGGTGGGAAACCCTACAGGACGAGTCCTTGGTATTTGGCATTCCTCAAATGGGTGTTAAAGATCTTAACGGTAAATACCTTGAAAATAACCAGTTAGAGCCTCACATTAAGGTGGCAATTTCCCCCGAAGAGGCAGCAGCAGGTCGCGACACTCAGCTAGAAGCGGCAGTTAATGAGCTACTTAATCAACTAGATAAAAAGTAACTAAACAGTTATTGTATAAACTTAAAAACTGCCGGGGCTCAAATCCTCGGCAGTTTTTTTAGGTTTATATAATTTCTGAGCGGCATGAACGATTCTAGAAATAAACTAAACACCAAATACAAAATCCTCTTTTCCCTAATTTCAGATCACATTAATCTGTTACCCAAAAAGACATTTTAGTATTATATTGATATTGTGAATTTTGCCAATAATAAAATATTTAATCCCTATTGAAAAAAAATATCGACTAAATGAAACAACGTATCTTATTTGCATATACTTTTGTGCCGTTGTTCAACTATTTTAAAAAATCCCAACAATGAAAAAGATTGCAAAACTAATGATTTTTGCAGGTATGGTATCTCTATTTGCCTGCAACGCTGCTCCTGAGAAAGTAGAAGAAACCACTGAGCCAGTTGTTACTGAGCAACCAGCTGTTGATACTACTGCTGCTGTAGCTGACACTACCGCTGTTGAAGTTGAAGCTGCTCCTGCTCAATAATTTAGCAGAAAGCATTAAACAAAAACACCTGCCAATTGGCAGGTGTTTTTTTATGTAGTAAACTTAGGGTATCTACTCCTTAACAAGTGCAATGCGTAGCTCTTTTAGCTGCTCTTGAGCAATTGGCGCAGGAGAGTTAATCATTACATCCCTGCCCGAATTATTTTTAGGGAAAGCAATGTAATCGCGTATAGACTCTGAGCCACCAAACAGTGAGCACAAGCGGTCGAATCCAAAAGCTACTCCACCATGTGGAGGTGCTCCGTAACGGAAAGCACTTAACAAGAAACCAAACTGAGCCTCGGCCTCCTCCTTGGAAAAACCAAGCGCCTTAAACATAGTTTGCTGCAACTCGTTATCGTGAATACGAATTGAACCACCACCAATCTCAACCCCATTAATTACAAGGTCGTAAGCATTAGCCCTAATTGCACCTGGGTCTGACTCAAACAGGTGAATATCCTCAGGAATAGGCGAAGTGAAAGGATGGTGCATTGCATAGAAACGTTTCGACTCCTCGTCCCATTCAAGTAGCGGGAAGTCCACTACCCAAAGTGGGGCAAACACGTTCTTATCGCGGAGACCCAAACGAGAACCCATCTCTAAACGCAACTCGCTAAGAGCAGGAAGGGTGCGCTTACGCTCACCAGCAAGTATTAAAAGCAAATCGCCTTGCGAAGCACCCATAAAGGTTGCTAGCTCCTTTAGCTCCTCGGGGCTATAAAACTTATCAATAGACGATTTAATTGTACCATCGGCTTGCAGCTTAACGTAAACCAACCCTTTGGCACCAACCTGTGGCCGTTGTACAAATAGTGTAAGCTCATCGAGCTGCTTACGGGTGTACTCAGCGCAACCTGGGGCAACAATACCAATAACAGCCTCGGCGTTATCAAAAACAACAAAGTTTTTGCCCTTAACCCGGTCGGTAACATCGCAAAACTGCATGCCAAAGCGTAGGTCGGGCTTATCGCACCCATAAAGGCTCATGGCATCGGAATAGGACATGCGCTGGAAAGGTTTGCCAAACTCCACCCCTTTTACCTCTGCAAAAAGATGCTTTGTAAGCCCCTCAAAGGTGTTAAGCACATCGTCGCGCTCCACAAATGCCATTTCGCAGTCAATTTGAGTAAACTCAGGCTGACGGTCGGCACGTAGATCCTCATCTCTAAAGCACTTAACAATTTGGAAGTACCTATCGAACCCTGCAACCATAAGCAGCTGCTTAAAGGTTTGAGGCGACTGGGGTAGTGCATAGAACTCTCCAGAGTTCATACGCGATGGCACCACAAAGTCGCGCGCCCCCTCGGGGGTCGATTTTATAAGGAAAGGCGTTTCAACCTCAACAAAGTTTTGCTTATCTAGGTATTTGCGCACCTCTTGTGCAATCCGATGGCGCAACATAAGCGCATTTTTCACAGGATTACGGCGTAGATCTAGGTAACGATACTTCATTCTAAGCTCATCACCACCATCGGTATCATCCTCTATGGTAAATGGCGGAACATCCGATTTGTTTAGAATTGTAAGTTCTGCTACTTGAAGCTCTATTTCGCCAGTAGGTATTTTTGTGTTCTTGCTTGCACGCTCAATAACGGCTCCTGTTGCACGAATAACGTACTCGCGCCCAAGTTCCTGCACGGCATCGCGAAGCTTTTGGTCACTTTTTTCATCAACCGCTAGCTGGGTTATTCCATAGCGATCCCTAACATCAATAAAGGTCATTCCACCTAAATTACGGACACGCTGCACCCAACCGCTAAGAGTTACATTCTGCCCAACATTTGCAAGCCTAAGCTCGCCACAGGTATGAGTCCTATACATCTTGCTTTTTATTTTTATCTTGCGAAAGTAAAAAAGAAAAAAATGATGCCACCAAAAAGTGGCACTTTTTTTGAAAAGGTTTTAATCTAAACGTTTAGCATGAGCTTTCAACCATATAACCACGAGTTTTTTATGAGGGAGGCGCTTAAGGAAGCGCAAAAGGCATTGGATAAAGATGAGGTTCCTGTTGGTGCCATAGTTGTATGCGATAATAGGATTATTGCCCGCTCACACAACTTAACCGAAACGCTTAACGACCCTACGGCTCATGCCGAGATGCAAGCAATAACCTCTGCTACAGGAAACTTAGGTGGCAAATACCTAAACCAGTGCACCCTTTATGTTACCCTAGAGCCTTGTGTAATGTGTGCTGGCGCAATTTTTTGGGCTCAAGTAAAGCAGCTGGTATATGGGGCAAGCGATCCAAAACGTGGATTTTCTACCCTACAATCGGAAGTGCTCCATCCCAAAACCGAGGTTATAAATGGAGTGCTTGCCAATGAAACGGGAGCAATTGTTACCAATTTCTTTAGGCAACGCCGAAAATTGAAATAGTAAAAAACACGCGTTGCTTATTTAGAATTTTTATAAATTTCGTTTCACAAAAATTAACAAAGGTCATAACGACTATTTTTATGCTCCAAGAAAATTTTAAAACCAAATAAATCACAACACATGAAGACTATGCTTAGAAAAGTTTTACCGCTAGTTGTGCTCCTAGCCATTTCACTAGGAGTTTCAGCGCAAACCAAAAAGGATGCAGTTGATGCTTACAACAACGGAGCAACTTTAATGAAGAACGATCCCAAAGCCGCACTTGAGAGCTTGTACAAAGCTATTGAGATTAGCGAGCAGCTGGGCGAAGAGGGGATGGAAACCAAGTCTCTTGCAGAAAAGATTATTCCTACCGTTCACTATAGCTACGCTATGACCCTTTACAAAGCAAAGGATCAGAATGGAACTCTAGAACAACTGGAAAAAGCAGAGGAAACTGCTGTTAAGTATGGCGATGCTTCTACTCAATCAAAAGTAGAAAAAACCATTCCTAAATTCTACTATGCTGTTGGTGTAACCAATTACAAAGAGAATGCATTCGAAAAAGCTATTGAGTACTACAAAAAGGCGCTTAAAATTACGCCTAACTTCCCCGATGCTCTTTTGGGTATTGCTCTTTCGTACGAAGGCCTTAACAACTTCGATGAGATGCTAAACTATCTTCAGCAAACCCTTGATGTTGCTAATAAAACTAACAACAAGGATAAAGCTGACGATGCTAAAAGAAAAGCTAACGCTTACCTTTTAACCAATGCGCAAGCAATGGAAAAGGAGAACAAATTTGCCGAGGCAAATGAGCTTTACAAAAAGTATCTAACTTTTGACGAGAAAGACGCAAATATCTACTACGTTCTTTCTGTAAACTACAATAAGTTAGAACAATACGACAGCGCCATTGAAGCAGCAAACAAAGCTATTGAGTATAACACTGGTACCGATAGCGATAAAGCTGGTTACTACTACCAATTAGCTACTGCTTTTGAAAAGAAAGGCGATAGCGCCGCTGCTTGTGATGCATATAAGAAAGCTGCATATGGTCAGTTCCAAGCTGCAGCCGAATACCAGATTAAAGAGGTGCTTAAGTGCCAATAGCCTTATTGCTACCCTTAGAACAGAAAGCCGCCTTTGTGCGGCTTTTTTCGTACCCATCAATATACAACCCATAAGCGGTTACAACAGAAAACACTACCTTTGCATCCTCTTCAATAGTATGCAGATGACAAACCTACCAAAAGCTGTTTTTTCCGATGTTGATGGAACCCTATTAAACAAAGAAAGGGAGATTTCGGCATTTACCGCAGAGCAAATCCAGAACCTAGTTCATAACCACAACACGCCTTTTGTTATGGTTACAGCACGTATGCCCATGGGGGTAGAACGATTCTACAAAAGCCTAAACATGAACACTCCAGTTGTTTGCTACAATGGGGCTCTTGTGCTGAGCAGCTTTAGCAACGGATGGGAAAACAACGTTTGGGAATCGCATACCCTAACAGCACAGTACTCTTTAGAGGTTGCAAAAATAGCCCTATCACAAAACCTTCATTGCAGCATATACAGCGGCGATACATGGGTAGCAAACGCTCATGATGAGTGGACTGTTAGAGAGGAAAACAACACCCAGTGCATGGCAACCGTTGCTTCTATTATTGAACTTCTCTCGGGATGGATCGATAGTGGCCAAGGGATTCACAAAATCATGATTATGGGCTCACCGCTATCCATCGATTTTGCCCTTGAAAAGATTAGCCATTTACCTAACAATGAGGGCATGCCATATCGTTCCAAGGATACCTATCTAGAAATTACTCCCAAAAGTGTTTCAAAGGCCGATGGGGTAAAAACCGTTCTATCTAAGTTAGAACTTAGCCTAGATGAGGCTATTGCCTTTGGCGACAATTACAACGACATTGATATGCTTAAAGCCGTTGGCACAGGCTACGCAATGGAAAATGCTCCTAGTGCTGTTAAACAGTACGCAAAACACATTGCTCCTGCAAATACCAACAATGGTGTTGCACAGGTTCTATTTGAATTAATGCAATAAAAGAAGCAACTTGGCTAGAATAAAGGAAATAGAACTACTGGCGCCTGCTAAGGATGCCGACTCTGGAATAGCGGCAATCACATACGGTGCCGATGCTGTTTACATTGGTCCCGAGAAGTTTGGAGCGAGAGTTGCAGTAGGAAATTCCCTATCGGAAATTGAGCGCTTGGTTACCTTTGCGCATCAGTACCACGCAAAGGTTTACGCCACCATAAATACCATTATTTATGATAATGAACTGGAGCAAGCACTCCTACTTATAAACGACCTTTATCGGGTTGGGGTTGATGCTATAATCATACAAGATTTGGGAATACTTGAGATGGATTTACCCCCAATCCCAATTTTTGCCAGTACACAAACCCATAATCACAGCGTTGAACGCGTAAAATTTCTTCAAGAAGTTGGAATGCAGCGCGTTATTCTTGCTCGTGAGCTTTCAATTAACGAGATTAAAGAGATTAGCAACTCAACCTCTGTTGATATTGAAGCCTTTGTTCATGGGGCTATTTGCGTATCGTACAGCGGGCAGTGCTACATGAGCCACCACATTACTGGACGAAGCGCAAACAGAGGTGAATGCGCTCAACCTTGCCGCTCTACTTACGACCTAATTGACGAGGGTGGAAATGTAATAGTAAAGGATAAACACCTTTTATCGCCCAAAGATTTAAATCTTTCAGCCCACCTATCGGAGCTAATCAACGCTGGGGTTACCTCCTTTAAAGTGGAAGGAAGACTTAAGGATTTAGAATACGTAAAGAATATCACCCTGCACTACCGTTTGCTCCTAGATAAGATCATTGAGCGCGATAATGGGCTAAAAAGAGCCTCGTCGGGGAGTGTGGTAACCCAGTTTACCCCCAACCCAAGCAAAAGCTACAACAGGGGCTTCACCACCCATTTTATTAAGGGACGACAACAAAACCTTGCATCCTTTAATACACCCAAATCTATTGGCGAAGAGCTAGGTGTTGTAACGTTTGTTTCCGACAATTGGTTTAGCATTACCACTTCCCATCAGGTTTCTAACGACGATGGACTGTGTTTCTTTAATCAAAACGAAAAGCTTACTGGGATTAAGGTTAACCGCGTTCAGGACAATAGAATTTATCCCCTAAACTTGAATGGTATTTACAAAGGCGCAACTGTTTATAGGAATAGCGATAGAGCATTTACACGCAGGCTTGAGCAGGACAGCACCCAAAGGGTGATTGGCTGTAACATTAGCGTTAACGCCACAGCCTCACAGCTATTCTTTGCCGTTACCGACGAGGATGGAATTACCACCCAGCTAATTGTGCCCAACACCTTTGAGCTAGCCAACAACACAGATAAAGCCACAAAAACACTTGTTGCCCAGCTAACAAAAACTGGCGACACAATATATAGCATCAGCAAGGTTGATATTACATGTGCAAACATTCCCTTTATACCCATATCCACACTAAATGGCATTAGAAGGGATCTGTTAGCAAAGCATACGGTTGCTAGAATTGAAAATCACCCCAAGAAAGAGATTCGGATAGAGAGAAACACAACACCTCTTCCAAATCCAACAACAAGCTATAGGGATAATATATCCAACAGTCTGGCTCAGCAGTTCTATCTACGGCATGGGGCAAACAATACTGCCCAAGCATACGAGCTTAGCAAGCAGGATACAAGCGAGCCCCAAACGCTAATGACTACTCGATACTGTATTAGGTACGAGATAGGAACTTGCCCAACGTTTCAGAAAGGTAAGCCACAAAAACTTTTCCTAAGGGATAACAATGCCGTTTACCCATTACAATTCGATTGTAAGCAATGCGTTATGCTAGTGAAAGAACCACAACAAAAAAACAAGGAGTAAAATGAAAGCGATTGAAACTACAGGCTGGACAGATTACGAGTTAATTGATACAGGCAACTTTGAAAAACTTGAACGTTTTGGAAGCATTACCGTTGCCCGACCCGAACCTCAGGCTGTTTGGAGCAAGTCGCTAAGTCAGGCAGAATGGGACAGTAGAGCCGATGCCTATTTTGTAAGGAACAAAGATGGTAAGCAGAACCACTCCATGGGCGATGGCGAGCGCGGAGAGTGGCGCATCAAACCAAAAACTAAGGAACAGTGGTTTATTCAGTATAAGAGTCAGCAGCTAAACCTTAACTTCCGGTTAGGATTAACATCGTTTAAACATGTTGGCCTATTTCCAGAGCAAGCAAACAACTGGGAGTACATTTACAGATCGATTCAGCAAATAAAAAATCAGCAGAATAATCCTAAGGTACTTAACCTATTTGCATATACAGGAGGTGCTTCTCTAGCCGCAAAAGCAGCAGGAGCCGATACTACACATGTTGATTCTGTTAAGCAGGTTGTTTCGTGGGCACGGGAAAACATGGAAGCGTCTCATCTGGATAACATACGCTGGATAGTTGACGATGCGTTAAAATTTGCCCAGCGCGAGGTTCGCCGTGGCAATACTTACAATGGAATTATACTAGACCCTCCCGCATACGGTAGAGGCCCTCAAGGGGAAAAGTGGATTCTGGAAGAAAGTATTAACGAGATAATAACCCTTTGCAAACAGCTGCTTTTGCCCAAAAACGCTTTTCTTGTTCTTAACCTCTACTCCATGGGGCTATCGGCCCTAGTAGGAGAATCGCTTATGAAAAGCATTTTTGGTGATATTCAAGACATTGAAGTTGGAGAGTCATATATTACAGACAGCTTTAACAAGAAGCTCCCCTTGGGTGTCTTTATCAGATTCCGCCTATAATAAGCTGAATGTTAACGTTTGCCAAAATATTCCAACAGTACATGCTCTAGAACACCCCTTCAACCAAAATTCTAAAAATGGATTCTATTTTTTAGTACCTTTACGTAACAATTTATAAACAACCAAAAAACCATGGAAATTTTATCAATAAAAGGAACTAGCCAAACTCCTGAAGTTATTCTTGACAAAGAAAGTGGCCGGTTTCAATTTATTGGGAACTCGTTACCAGAGGATGCAAAAAGCTTTTTTGAGCCAATCCTATCCTGGTGGGACGAATATGTTAATAACCCGAATACGGAAACTACCATCACTTTCCGTATGATGTATTACAACACCCCTAGTTCCAAACTCTTTTTTCAAGTTCTAAAGAAAGTGGAGCAGCTGGCCGAGCAGGGAATAAAAACTACGGTTAAATGGGAGTACGCAGATGACGATCCCGACATGAAAGATGCGGGTATCGATTATGCCGACAACCTGAATATCCCCTTCAAGTTCATTGCATACAAAGCATAAAAAAAGCGCCCAAGGGCGCTTTTTTATTACCAATCGGTTGTGTAACTGTGATTGTATATTCGATAGGTTTTAACCTCTCCAGTAGAATCGTTCCTATAGTAAATGTAGCCTGAAACAAATGCCACGCTTTTTCCCTTGGTGGTTGTTGCTTTTGCATCCAAAGACTTTGTAATGTCTAGCTTAAGACTATGATTCCCTTTTCCAGAAAAACTTTGTCCTATCCCTTCTATTACAATTGGCGCAACACCTGCCCACTCTAGCTCTACCTTCTCCACGGTGAATGGAGCAGCATACTTAGATACAAGGGTTATATCAAGCATAGCAGAGCTAATGTTTTCACCATCACTCTCAATGGCTGTTAAGCGGAAAGGATCGCTAACATAAATACGAGCCTTATTCTCAGAGATATCAAAATAGAAGTTCTTTTTAACAGTACTGTTCCCAAAACGGTAGGAAACAAGGATGTTGTTTTCTGGGTCGTCGTAACAATTCTCAAAATCGTACTTCACTACCCAATGGTCGGTATTATTAATTGTTGATAGAATGCGTGCGCACTCCGATTTTAAAGTTGGCTTACGAACCGTACTTATTGTACGTTCGCCTAAACGTAACGAGTATTTTAACTCGCCCAATCCGCTCTCCTGCTCCACTAGTTCTATTGACTCGTACAACGCCCTGTAACGAGTAATGGCCATTTCGGCCTGATCTTTACGACCATCCATAAAGTACTCTATAAGCACTTTTAGTTCGTCGATATTTTTAGCAATAGCCTCAACACTTTCTACCGTGTTAACCTGCGCAACAAGATCCTCTAGCTGTTTGGTTAGTTCAGCATCGCGCATCTTGAAATCGCTAACCAACTTCTTGAGTTCAAACTCAGGGAATGGGTATTTTATATGGTAGTTAAAACGAATGGACCTATCCGCCTTGTTCTCCACCTTTTCCCAGTAGTACTCCTCAACTTTTGATAAGGATATTCCTTGGAGGAATGGAACTTTACCCGATTGAGTAGTTGTTGTAGAGGCAAACTTCTCTAAGAACACTGAAACATTATTATTATAATTAGCCTCTTCTGTCCGCATCTCCGAACGGGAACTTACGTTTTCGGCAACCGAATTAACAATGCGCTCCTTAATCATGCTTAGTGCATTATTCTGAGCCTCATCTAGTGTAGAACCACCACCAGAAACAATTATGTAGTCCTTTTCAATGCCGTTTATCCACTTAGGCGCTTTCCCACTTTTGTCAACAACCTTGAGCTGTGCAAAGCCCAAAGAGGAGATACAAACCAGCACTATTATTAATAAATTTCGTTTCATCTCTAGAATTCTTAGAGTAAATAGTTAACACCTTTGGCACAAGTACTCTGTGCCTTTGTAATCCTTGATAGCGTTATGCAAATAAGCATCAAGCACTTGAACAATCAGTATAAGGAACTGAAGTGTCCCAATAGCAATCAGCAACCCCTAAGGGTTGCTGATTAGAATTCGTGAGAAAAATTATGGGCGCTCGTTAGCGATCTTGTCCATTTCCTCGTTAAAGATTTGCTCAAACTTCATCTTATCATAGTCAAGTTGAAGCTTTTGATCTTTGCTAATGCGATCCTTAATGTTGTTAAGAAGCTCATCTTTAGCAACCTCAACAGCTACATAAACATTGTACTTACCATCCTTATTAAAGGTCTTTGAACAAACGGTAGATACATTGTTAAGTTCTTGGTTAACAACGTCGCGTGTTAGCTGCTCAAACTTCTCCTCAAACTCAGAAGCATCGTTAAATGTACGCTCGTTGGTGTAACGGTCGGTAACAGACTTAAGGGTACGGTTAATAGAAGCTGCAAGGTTGGTGTTAGCATCTAGGCTAGCTTTACGCTTAGCGGTGCTAAGGTCTTGGCTAGTTCCCATACCTGTACCACGGAAAAACTTGGCATCGCTATGGAATTCAACATCGCTACAAGGCACGTTAATTTCTGTTCCCATTGAGTTATCGGTAGTAGCAGCTTTCTTGCTTCCACCACAACTTGCCATTGTAAATGCACCAGCAACTGCTAATGCTAAGAAAAGGTTTTTTGTTAGTTTCATAATTACGGGTTTTTAAAATTTGTGAAAGAATAATGAATGTATGAAAAATTAGCTGAATTTCAATGTTACTTTTTGTAGAGCCAGTCCCAATTCCAATTAAAGTAAGGTGCTGCACCCCAGTAAGCCCAAGCAACAGCCACATCCTTTGCAGAATTAATAATAAGTTTCTCCTTCTCAACAGAGTCGTCGTAAACCTTCATTTTAAACTCCCAAACATTTGCGCCATCGGCAAGTTGCTTTTGTTTAATCTCGTCAACTAAAGCAGCTGCATCTCCGTAGCAAGCCATATCTGGAGTAATTTTAGAGACATTCTCCTCTACTTTAGGAATATCCATGTTTGCATAAGCAGCCTTTGCTGCGGCTAATAGCTCACCGCATTTGTAATCGGCATACTCCTTATAAATATCAACAGAAAGGCTCAAACTCTTGTCAAAGCACTCACGGCATACATCTGGAACAGAAAGCAGAATAAACATTGCCTCCTCATACTTTTTTTGCCCAGCCAAGGTCTGTGCACCCTTGAGAACAACATCGCATTGGGAGTTGTAGAACTCAATAATTTTCTCTTTCCCTTGCTCGATAAAGCCACGGAACTGACCAGATTTTACGTTGACGTTCTTAAGGGCTTGCATGTAGGCCTTATCTTCGCTCTGGCCAACACCCTTTGCCGATATGGTTGTTTGGCTAAATATAAGCTGCCCCACAGCATCAACTATGTAAAAGGTAACATCTACATTAAGAGAGTGCATTGGAGGTGCCGTTGGGGTTATATCGCGAGACACAACGTTAACCAAAGGAACAATAAAAAAGCGAGAGTTAACGCCAGTTGCGCCCAATCCGTTCTGAACAGCAATTTGCTGCATCTTGTTTTGTAGCATGGCACGTGCCGACTGAGGAATACCCTCTGCCTGATCTGGAACAACAGCTGCTAAGGCTACTCTTCCTAAGTCGTCGGTTTTACCAAGGCTATTTTGCGCAGCAGAGCCAAACGAAACGCCCATGGTAACTGCAGCAATAAGTAATAATTTTTTCATATACTTTGGGTATTAGGGTGAGTCACTCTATTTTTCGCCAATAATAAGCCAAGCCTCACCTAGTCCACGTAAGTAAACCTTTGATGTAATCTCCAGATTATCTCGTAAATACTTATTTAAGTCATTAACGAATGAACGAGTATCAACAGCGCGCTCACGTCCCTTAGAGTCGGTTCTCATCATAGGAATGCGAACCTGCTCTAGTTTCATAAAGTTCTCGGTACCATCGGACAGGCTATAGCGACCCTGAACGGTGTTGTCGTAAAGCCAATCCTCAATGTGCTCGGTAAGCTCTTTCTCATCGCCGTTAATGGTGAAGTAACTTTCAAGGTTCTCTCCCCAATTGGCCCATACGCGAATCATAATTTTAACCTCGCGACCATTGGCAAACATATCTTCGAAATGGCGCATTAGGCCCCCATTAAAGTTATCCATGTGAGAAAGTACTGCCTCCTCCAAAAGAAGCTCAGCGCTTGCTGCCGAAGAGGGACTACCAGCCCCAGCAACACCCGATACCTGCTTAGAGGTATAAGCATCGAGCCCCTTTAGGTTGAATACAATGTACTTTTGAGGACCCTTTTTCTTAACCTCAAAATCAAGATCCATTATGATATCGGCTTTAGCTGTCCGCTTAAGCATATCGATTGGGCTCTCTGCCATTTCCGAACCAGAGCTAGAACTGGTTAGCAGAGCCATTTCGGCACTCTCCTGAGCTATATTTTTTAGTTCCTGTTCAAGATCCTTAAGAGGGAACCCCCTTTCGGCCATAATTTGGCCCATCTTGGTTATAACCAAACGCAAATCGGGATCGCTTTGAAGTGCCGCCTTATAATCGGGCAGGGTTTGTTTCACTCCTTGGTTATCGAAGGTCATGCTATATCCTCGGCTAATGCAGAACTGATCGCTGGGAACCACCATAATGGTTGGCTTTTTAGCCTGTCCCATGGCAAGCGCTGCAAAAAGAATTCCTATAGCTGCCAATAAATACTTCTTCATGATAATGCTTTTTATTGTTACACTTTTAAAATCCTGAGTCTAATCTACGGGCAATACCATCGGCTTCAAGCTGCTTACGAAGGGAATCGTACATTACCTGAACGTAAATGGCAACCTTATACCCTTTTTTTATCTTAAGTCTATCCTGACCTGCTGGTTCTCCATCGGTGGTAACTGCAATAAACTGTAAATACTTACCGCCTACTTCGAAAAACTTCTCAAAGTAATCGGCATGCTTTACCTCGGCGTTGGCTTCGGTAATTATTGGAGGGGTTGGTGCGGAACCATTTCCACCAGGAATGCCCTTGAAGATACACGCCGCTACGGCATGCTCCTTAGCGTTCATTACAGCATCCTCAACCTTTTTCCCGTATCCCCAAACCTTAAATACTTTTGTGCCATCCTGTCCAACTCCTATTGGCTCTATTTCGTAATTATACTGGCTATTGTAGAGGATTTTACGCTCTTTACGACTTTGCGCGTTTACACTGGGTAGCATAACAAAAAATGCTAACACGGCCATTAATGCGAATCTGTAAAGCTTCATAGTTAAATTATTTATGTGTTAATATACCATTAAAACTGAATGCGAATGCCTACCATTGCAGATACCCCTTCGCGGTTTTCAAACAAATCGGTCCAAGACTCTTCAAGTTCAAAATCACCATACGAGGCCTTGCTTATGAAAGAGTAAACACCTGCTCCACCAACTAACTGGATGTTGTGTTTCAAGTTTAGTGCCAAATTTGCGCCAACCCTAAAATAAAGCGAGCTAAGGTCTTCGTCTTCATCTTTATACTTGGCTGTTTCTAAGCC
>DHVO01000069.1 GCA_002412705.1 Bacteroidales bacterium UBA5206
GGTAAAACGTGACATGTTTTTAACAGTAATTTTTTCTTTTTTTGGTTATTTAGAATCGTTCCACTTCATTACATGTCAACAAAACCCTCCAAGAAGATAATTGTTGAAATTATGAGGAATGATTATTACATTTGGTTAGGTTCAGATAGGAAGCAGATTAACATGCCCTTAACAAAACTTGAGAGAAAACAATCATCTAAATACAACAAGTGATGAGAACACTTATTAGCACAACCGCAATCACTTTATACATAATACTACAATCTGGTTTTGCCCAAGAAATTAACCTCCCTCAAGAAAGACTGAATTATTTAAAACTGGTCAATAGAGCAGAACTATCAATTGTTGCCCAAAATATAGATGAGGCCCTCCACTACTACGATCTTGCATTTAGTCAGTGCAACAAGCATAGAGCAAAGGATATGTACAACAAAGCCATTTGTTTAAAGAAAAAAGGAGATAATATCAACTCCGACTCTCTTTTCATTTTTCTAGCCAGAAACGGGTTCGATGTTCAACGCTGCTTTGATGATTCTAACATGGAAGAAAACCAAAGGCAAACGATGCAAGAGGTTACAAATCCCTTTGAGGCTTTGTACCTCAAAATTTTTTCACAAGACCAAAAACACAACAAATTTAGATACACCAACATGAAAGAATATGCCAATAAAGTAATTGAAAACGCAAAAGAAATAATGCAACATGCAGCCAATTCCGAAGACTTTATGTACTATGATATGGGAGGCAAACTTTACTTGCCGATATTGCACTATTTACAATTAAAAGGGATTGCAGACAGGGTAAGAGGAGACACTGCATTTAGAAATCAACACAAGGTGTATGGATGTCTGACTAACATCGATTTTTCTAGAATAATGTTTGAAGAATTTCTTTATCAACAAGTTGAAAAAGGCAACCTAGACAACGAAACACTTGCTGAAATGGTTTCTAATAACAACAATTGGATTGGTAAACCAGTGAGTCAATATAACGAGCACATTGTTGTTAGGCATCCTAAAAGCATTTGTAACAACCACTTAGAGCAAATTAATAAAAACAGAGAACATTTAGGTTTGGAAACTTATAGTGAATGGTTCCTTAAAGCTCACTATACAGATTCACTTTTAACTCATGGCAATCCGTTCAAACCGATTAACGAGGAAGAATATATAGTGCTAATGATGGAATTCGAAAACCAATGTAACTTTAATATTTCTGGAGATTATAGAATAATGTTAAACTTTACATCGGAAGAGGATGCAAAAAGGGCTTACGAAACAAGTATAAAGCAATTGTGCATAAAAGATTAGAACAAATCCTCAAGTAAACAAAAAGGCAAAAGCGAACTTAACATCAATAATCTAAATGTTTTAGTAATTACAACACCTGTCTATTTATGGTTTTTTGGGATCTGTAATATGAGTTATACAACTGACTTTTCATACCTCAAAATCATTGAATTTGAATACATGAGTCGTAGAAGACACACCTGCTATCTTCACCAGCAGTTTTAAAAATAAAGATGGCTATAAAAGAAAATCTATCAGTAACAGTTGCCACAACACGCTTACACACGGCATAAAGAGATGCTCTCATAAAATTAAAATTGTTCATCCATCAAAATACAACATCTTTCTTTATGCTTAATAGCAGCCCTGTTCGATTTAGCTTCAACAAAATGGTCTTTGGTTTACAATAGTTTGTAACTTTGCCTTCCGATTTTAAAACAAAATCCGCGTTATGGCAGAAAACACCAAAGATTCGAAGCTGTTCGCCGAGTTCCCACCGGTTACAACCGAGCAATGGGAAGCGGTGATACAACAGGATCTGAAGGGCGCAGATTACGATAAGAAACTGGTTTGGAAAACCATGGAGGGCTTTAATGTTAGGCCTTATTATCGCGCCGAAGACCTGAAAAAGCTACAAAACACGAACGTTTACCCTGGTTCTTTCCCTTTTGTTAGGGGTAACAGTTCTAAGAACAATGCATGGCTAATCCGTCAGGATTTTGACGCATGTAATCCAACAGAAGCTAACGCAAAGGCACTAAAAGGCATTGAGCGCGGGCTAACAGCTGTTGGATTTGTTATTTGCGATAAGTGCGAACCCAACGCTGAAGGCTTGAGCACCCTTCTCAAGGGAATCGACTTAAGCAAGGTTGAGGTGAACTTTATTGCTGGTGGCATTTCGCGCCGTGTTATGCCCCTTTTCATTGAAAAGGCTAAGGCTGCAGGTGTAAATGTTGCAGAGGTAAAGGCATCGTTCGACTACAGTCCACTTACCTCGCTATCGCTTAAGGGTAAATTCTGCAAAGATGCAGAAACCTCTTTTGCACACGTTAAGGAGGTTGTGGAGATGAGCCGCGCGCTACCCAACCTTAAGGTTGTTAGCGCAAATGGTGCAATTTTCCAGAACAGCGGCGCAACCGCAGTTCAAGAGCTAGCATTTGCCCTATCAATGGCAAATGAGTACATGGCAAAGCTAACCGATATGGGTATTGATGCCGAAGAGGCAGCAAACCGCATGAAGTTTACCTTTGCTGTTGGAGCTAACTACTTTATGGAGATTGCTAAGTTCCGCGCAGCACGTATGCTATGGGCTAAAATTGCTGATGCATACGGAGTAAAGAACAGCACCATGTGTATCCACGCTGAAACCAGCGAGTGGAACATGACCGTTTACGATCCATACGTAAACATGCTACGCACCACAACCGAGAGCATGTCGGCAGTTATTGCTGGCGTACACTCGCTAACGGTACACCCATTCGATAAGCCTTACCAACAAGCAACTGCTTTCTCTGAGCGTATTGCTCGTAACCAGCAGCTACTGCTTAAGGAAGAGGTTTACCTTGATAAGGTGGTTGACCCATCGGCTGGTAGCTATTACATTGAAACCCTAACCGCTTCGGTTGCCGAAAATGCCTGGAACCTGTTCAACCAGGTTGAGGCTAAAGGTGGCTACACCAAGGCGTTTATGGAAGGTTTCATCCAAAACGAGATTAAAACCGTTGCCGCAAAGCGCGACAGCAACATTGTTAACCGTCGCGAGACCGTACTTGGTACAAACCAGTATCCAAACTTCACCGAAGTTGCCGATTTAAAGGTTGTTACCAAGGATACCTTTAAGCGTGGTTGCACTTGTGGCTGCGAGAATGCCAACGCAGTAGCCGAGCCACTTGCTCCTTACCGTGGAGCAATGACCATGGAGGCTCTTCGCTTCCGTACCGATGCTAGCGGTCGCCGTCCAAAGGCGTTTATGCTTGCACTAGGTAACCTAGCGTTCCGCCGTGCCCGTGCTCAGTTTAGCTGCAACTTCTTTGCTTGCGCAGGCTTTGAGGTAATTGACAATATTGGTTTCAAGAGCATCGACGAGGGGCTAAAGGCTGCTATGGATGCTAAATCGGACATCGTGGTTATTTGCTCATCTGATGAGGAGTACGCAACCCTTGCTCCTGAAGCGTTCCAAAAACTTGGTGACAAGGCCATTTTTGTGGTTGCAGGCGAACCTGTTTGCAAACCAGAACTTGAGGCTGCTGGCATCAAGAACTTCATTAGCGTGAAGAGCAACCTTCTTGAAACTCTAAGGGGTTATCAGGAGAAACTTGGCTTGTAATAAACACAGAGACACAGAGAAAACAGAGCCCACAGATAATGTCTGAAAGGATTGTACTACATAAATAACACTCTGTGAACTCAGCGTCACTCTGTAACTCAGTGTTAAAACTTCAATTAAAATGAGACCAGATTTTTCAAAAATAAACATTCATCAGGATCACAGCAGCAATGCTAAGGGTGAGGCTAAAGGCGACTGGTTAACCCCAGAGCAGATACCCGTTAAGCCCGTGTACACCGCTGCCGATCTTGAGAACATGGAACACCTGAACTATGCTGCAGGTATTCCCCCATTTTTGCGCGGTCCGTACAGCACAATGTACGTAATGAAACCTTGGACTATTCGTCAGTACGCAGGTTTCTCTACCGCCGAGGAGTCTAACGCATTCTACCGCCGTAACCTAGCTGCGGGTCAGAAAGGCCTTTCGGTTGCTTTCGACCTTGCTACTCACCGTGGTTACGACAGCGACCACCCACGCGTAGTGGGCGACGTTGGTAAGGCTGGTGTGGCTATCGATAGCGTTGAGGACATGAAGGTGCTATTCGATGGTATTCCTTTGGATAAGATGTCGGTATCAATGACCATGAACGGCGCCGTACTTCCTGTGCTTTCGTTCTACATTGTAGCCGCTCTTGAGCAAGGCGCTACCCTTGACCAGCTTGCTGGTACCATCCAGAACGATATCCTTAAGGAGTTTATGGTGCGTAATACCTATATCTACCCACCAGAGTTCTCCATGAAAATTATTGCCGATATCTTTGCGTACACCGCTAAGAACATGCCTAAGTTCAACAGCATATCAATCTCTGGCTACCACATGCAAGAGGCTGGTGCTACTGCTGACATTGAGCTGGCATACACCCTTGCCGATGGTTTAGAGTACCTTCGCACTGGTGTTCAATCGGGACTAGACATTGATGCTTTTGCACCTCGCCTATCGTTCTTCTGGGCTATTGGTATGAACCACTTTATGGAGATTGCCAAGATGCGTGCAGCGCGTTTACTTTGGGCTAAAATTGTTAAGCAGTTCAACCCAAAGAACCCAAAATCGCTTGCGCTACGTACTCACAGCCAAACATCGGGATGGAGCTTAACCGAGCAGGATCCGTTTAACAACGTTGGCCGTACCTGTATTGAGGCTATGGCTGCAGCCCTTGGTCACACCCAGAGCTTGCACACCAACGCACTTGACGAGGCAATTGCTCTTCCAACCGATTTCTCGGCTCGTATTGCACGTAACACACAGATCTACATCCAAGAGGAGACCAACGTTTGCCGTGCGGTTGACCCATGGGCAGGATCGTACTACGTTGAGCAGCTTACCAACGAGATTGCAACCAAAGCTTGGGCGCTAATTGAGGAGGTTGAAAAGCTTGGCGGTATGGCTAAGGCTATTGAAACAGGTATTCCTAAAATGCGCATTGAGGAGGCTGCTGCACGTAAGCAGGCTCGTATCGATAGCGGACGCGATATTATTGTTGGTGTTAACAAATACCGCTTGGAGAAGGAAGATCCTATCGAGATTCTTGATGTGGATAACACTGCAGTGCGCGAGAGCCAAATCCTTCGCCTAAAAGAGCTTCGCGCTAACCGCGATGAGGCTAAGGTTAAGGCAGCGCTTGAGGCTATTACCCGTAGCGCAGAAACTGGCCAAGGCAACCTACTTGAGCTATCGGTTGAGGCAGCTAAGCTTCGCGCTACCCTAGGCGAAATCTCTGATGCTTGCGAAAAGGTATCGGGACGCTACAAGGCAGTTATCCGTTCCATCTCTGGCGTTTACTCAGCAGAATCTATGAACGACGCTAATTTTGCCAAAGCAAAAGAACTTTGCGAGAAGTTCGCTAAACAGGAAGGTCGCCAGCCACGTATCATGATTGCCAAGATGGGTCAGGACGGCCACGACCGTGGTGCAAAGGTTGTTGCCACTGGATATGCCGATATAGGATTCGATGTAGACATTGGACCACTATTCCAAACCCCAGAGGAAGCAGCAAAGCAAGCTATTGAGAACGATGTTCACGTTCTTGGTGTATCTAGCCTTGCCGCTGGTCATAAGACCCTTGTTCCTCAGGTTATTGAAGAGCTAAAGAAGCTAGGCCGCGAAGACATCATGGTTATCTGCGGTGGCGTTATCCCAGCACAAGACTACCAGTTCCTATACGATAGCGGTGTTGTGGGTATCTTTGGCCCTGGAACCCCTGTATCTACTGCAGCAATGCAAATTCTTGAAGTACTTATTGAGAAGTACAGCGACTAGTTCGCAGCCAAGAATTACACCATACGAAACACCTACCCCTTTTGGGGTGGGTGTTTTTTTATGCTGATGCCCTAACCACAAAACAAATAGCGCAAAGAATGAATCTTATTGCCGCCATATCACGCTATTACAACAATCTTAGCTAACTTGTACCTCAAATCTACATACAACAAATTATGCTACCCACACATATAGTTAAGCACATTCAGGATTACTGCAAGGCCAACGCCAGCGAGGCCATTGTAAAGAAGTACGCACGTTACTTTAAGGAGGGATACGATGCCTACGGCCTAACCGCCGAGCTACAGGCCGAACTTGTAAACCAGCTGGTTGCCGAACAAAACGTAACCCTACCCAATGTACTTGAGGCAAGCCACCAGCTGGTACAGCACGGGAAGTATGAGGAGACCAGCATTGCCATGCTACTGCTGCTCAAGTTCAAAAAGCAGTTTACTGTGGATACGTTTAGCCATGTTGAGCAGTGGTTTGATGAGGGTATAAATAACTGGGCACACACCGATAGCATATCGGGCGATGTAATAGCCCACTTCATACAAAAGGGCATAATATCGTACCAAAACCTATCGCACTGGCGCACCTCAAGCCGCCCGTTCAAGCGCAGAGCCGTTCCTGTTACCCTAATCAAGGTGCTTAAGCTAACCAACGACTACGAACCGCTACTTGAGTTTATAGACCCCCTTATGATGGACCCCGACCGCGTGGTACACCAAGGGTTAGGCTGGTTCCTCCGCGAAGCGTGGAAAAAGCAGCACGAGCCCATTGAGGGATTCCTTATGCAGTGGAAAAATGAAGCGCCTAGGCTTATATTTCAGTATGCAACAGAAAAGATGACCCCCGACTATAAGCTGCGTTTCAGAAAAGGAAAACCTTAGTGCACATTACCCCAAAATATTAAACCACATAACCAGAGAATGGAAACAAGTAATCTTGGCATCATAAAAACAGCCATTTACATTATAGTTGGCACACTTGCTATCTATATTATTTACACCACCATTGTACGCATTCCAGAAGAAAAACGCCTACACAAGGAACTACGCAGCACAGCCGATTCTCTACAAGCCATGCAGCAACGGTACGATTCTCTAGCCAATGCTTACTTACAGGTTCAGGAACGGCTTCAGCATGTTCGTTTTGAGGTTGATAGGCTAAGAGTTAAATCGGACTCCGTAATGCAACGTAACATCCAGAACGCCACCAGAGCAAGGAATGAACTTAAAAAGCTTATCGACTCGCAAAATCAAAGCATTGAGAAACTTGTTACCACCGATAACGATTTTAGGCTAAAGTAAACCCACAAACACACCCACCCCCATGATTCAATGTTTTAGAAGAATAGCAATTGCCACATCTCTACTCCTTTTTGCATCAACCAGTTTTGCGCAACGCGTAGTATTCAACAACAACTCCGATTACCTTAAGGTTGCCCGCGGCGCAGTTGTTACCATTACAGCCGATAGCGCCTTTGTTGTAAGCAAATCGCGGGCACACTACCTAAACGAGCGCCTAGATGAGCTGTCGCACGTAAAGGAGCTATACAACAACCTCTCACTTAAGCACACCACGCTGCTAGATGGAATTAAACGAGTTGAGGTGCTACTGGGCAAGCTTATCTCCGATGAAAAGGCTGCAACAGAAGCCCTTGATGCTGATTTTGAATGGCTACTAAATAGCCTTGACACCACACTCACCACGCTAAAGCAGAACAATACGGAGCTGCAAAACAACAACCAGCAGCTAGAAGCCTCCGTAGCCAACCTAAAACGCATTGAAAAGGAGCTTAAACGCGAAACCCGATGGATGTGGTGGAACGGGCTAACCGATAAGATTATAGTATTTGCAGGTGGTGTTGGCGTTGGGGTTCTAATTGCACTTCTGTAGTAGCACATGGCATTACCCGCTAAAAGTTTCCCAAATTATTGCTAGCTTGCACCAAAATTGGGGGAAAATATTAGTTTACATGGGATTCAATTTTAAACGGAAGGGATTGCCCTGCCTATTCTCTATTTTAGTTTTGGCAGGACTAGCGGTTGGATTTACGTATGCAATAAAAGCGTTTAGAAGTAACGCAAGCAGCAGCACATCGGGGAAAAAGCGCAACGATTACACCATTACCTACAAGAGTGTAATAAAGAACAACCCTTACAGGCTCCACATAGCCGAAGGGAAAAAAAGGGTTTCCACCCCTTACAAAAACTCATCGGAGCTCCGCAAGGCATCGCACAAAAGCAAGGTTAAGCGCATTAGCAATAGTACGGGCTTTATTGTTGACGACCTTAGCCATAGCGAGCCATACCTCCATCCCGATGCAGCTAAAATCCTTTTTGAGATAGGAAAACGCTTTGCCGAAAAGAGTGATGGGCACAAGTTTATTATCACCTCGCTTACCAGAACCATTGAGAACCAGACAAAGCTTACCAAATCCAACATAAACGCATCACCAAATACCAGCAGCCACTCCTATGCCGTGAGCTTCGACTTGGCCTACTCCAAGTTTAACCGCAACAGGGAGTACAACCACAATGCGCACAAAGCCCTTGAGGAGACGCTAATTAAGCTACAAAAGGAAAAGCGGATTTATGTACTTAGGGAGAAGCAATCGGCCTGTTACCATGTAACGGTTAGGTAGTTATTTACGCATGAACCCATGCTGGAGAACCAATCCCCTCGTGTAACTACTGCAACACAAAAAGAGCAATCCAGCTTAACCTTTTCTTTCGAGCTAGAACTGGCACAGTGGTTACACCTTCGCTTTAACTACATGCTAATTTGTTCGTAACAGAAACTTAGTGCCCAGCTAAATTTTGTTTATACTTTCAACTTAAAGATTTAAACATTTATATTTACCCATTGCTTGCCCATAAAAGTGCTAAACACGCAAAAAATGCACTCATTACCGAGCGAAAACGCAATATAGAATCGCTTTTATGTACCATCGAAGAAACAACAACCTAACAACAAATAAAAAACACTTTGTAGAAACACAGAAGTGATAGTTCTCCCATTATCTCTAAACAAAATCATAACATGAAAAAACATCTTTTTCTTTTTACGCTCTTCGCAAGCTGCTTTTTACTTTCATTTAGCCAAGAAAAAACGGCTAAAGAACACGTTGCCATAGCTAAAAAATACATGAACTATGACTACTTAGGACATAAGTATAAATATTTAGACGAAAACTATGCTATACACATTTCATCAGAAGAGTTTCAAGACCTAATAAGAAAGCACCGATTCTTTCCCAATGCAATTAAAACGTACAAAGACTCGATTTCTGTTGTAATGTCTGGCGAATTCGACAATCCCTATCAACCAAGAATTGCAACAAACCATATCACTATGACATGGAGAAGAGTTAGCTACTACCTATGGCTATCTCCTGAAAAGACCAAAGAGATTGGGATGAGATATTCTTTCAGAATGCCCCATCAACTATACAACTACATATTCTACGAACAAAATAATTGGGATGCATATATGACCAATTTAATTACCGAACTACGGAATAAAGTGTTCAAGAATACGGGCTACAATAAGGTTCTCTCCATGAATAGCGACAGTTTACAACAATACGTGTTAATATATAGCCCAGACAGAATTAGGGATGCAAAGGAATTAAAGCCCCGATCGGAGAAAGCCAAAGAAGGATGTGGCTCTCCCAGTTGCTCTCACAAAAAATAGTTAGAACTACCCATAGAAAGGGTTTCTCACCAAGCACCTACAAACGCCACAAATACCTATCCGTTAAGTATTTGTGACGTTTTACATTAGTTCCACCGCTAAAGTAAAAGCCTTACACCGAGTTTTCTTTACCGCACTTAAAACAGGCCCGATAACTGCCAACACAACAATCATTTGTCCATATTAGTAAGGCCTAAACACAGCCAATGCTTCCTCTGAGTATCCAACCCTGCTCCACCGAAAACCTCCCAATAGTTTGCACATAAACCCAACCTATGTTGTATATTTATTTATCAATATCCAACACCATGATAAGAATAGCCCTAACTATAGCAATTCTACTACTCAGCTTAAGTGGCTTTGCGCAAACCGATAGCATCGCTCAAAAAAACGACTCTATTAACGCGGCTGTACTCGATGCATACAATCAACGCATTGCCCAAATAGAGCAGCAGCGCCTAAACGACTCCATAAAAAAGGCTGAGCTAGAAGCCCAACTCAAATCTCTAAAAACTGCCGACAACCTAAAAAAGGAGGACTTGCAAAGGCAGCTAAAACAAATTGAGGATAATGAGCGGCAACGCATTGCCGACAAAAAAGCGCGCATTGACTCGCTTAGACTAACAGCCAAAGGCTACCCCGTAAAGGGAGTTCTTAACGATACCCTTTTCTTCATCTACTCAAGGTTAGGCGCATCAAAGCCCAACGAAAGAGCCGAAAACATTAGCCAACGAATAGAAAAACTTTTCGATGATGATTTCCTCAAAGTGGACTCTCTAATCTACATTACTGCAGAGAATAGTGTTGATATAGTGTACGGCGAACATATAATAATGAGCATTTCCGAAACCGATGCGCTTTGGTACAACAAAAGCATGAAGGCACTGGCTAAGGAGTTCAACGAGGCCATAAAATCATCACTAAAAAAGGCTAAAGAGGAGACAAGCCTAACAAAGCTACTTATGCGCATTGGGCTAGTTATTGTTGTAATAGGCATTACCTGGTTTCTAGTGCTGATTATTGGCAAGGGACACAAGCGCCTACTCCGATACATTGCCACCAACAAAAACCGTTGGCTAAAGGATTTATCCTATAAAGACTACACCTTCCTATCGGCAGAGCAGGAAATGCGGATTATCCTGTTTCTAATTAAGATTTTTAGATGGTTTGTGTACTTTATCATCCTATACATTACCATCCCCATAATATTTAGCATATTCCCATTCTCCAGAACTTGGGCTGATGCGCTATTCAACCTATTCTGGTCGCCATTCAAAGGCGTGCTCACTGCCGTGTGGGAGTACCTGCCCAACCTATTCAGCATTTTGGTAATCTACCTTGTAATGAAGTACTTTATCCGCCTTGTGGGTTACATCTTTAACGAGATAGAACAGGGCAAACTTAAGCTAGCAGGATTTCACGCCGACTGGGCAATGCCAACCTATAGCATTGTTAAGTTTTTGCTCTACGCCTTTATGTTTGTGCTGATATTCCCCTACCTTCCCGGCTCCGATTCGCATATATTCCAAGGCGTATCGGTTTTTATTGGCATACTATTCTCGCTGGGCTCATCATCGGCAATTGCCAATATGGTGGCAGGACTGGTTATTACCTACATGCGTCCCTTTAAGGTGGGCGACCGCATCAAAATTGCCGATATAACAGGCGATGTGGTTGAGAAAACGCTACTGGTTACTAGGCTTAGAACACCAAAAAATGAGATAATAACCATACCCAACTCATCCATACTAACGGGCAACACCATTAACTACAGTAGCGATGCAGCCGAGAATGGGCTTATTCTACACACCACGGTAACTATTGGATACGATGTTCCGTGGCGCGACACCCACAAGGCGCTAATTGATGCAGCCCTAAAAACAGAACTCGTGCTCAAAGACCCTAAACCCTTTGTGCTACAAACCAGTTTAGACGATTTTTACGTATCGTACCAGCTAAACGTTTACGTACGCGAGGCAGGCAAGCAGGCATCAATATACTCAAATCTGCACCAAAACATTCAGGATGTGTTCTTTGAACGTGGCATAGAGATACTCTCACCACACTACAGAGCACAGCGCGATGGCAACGCAACCACCATTCCTGCAAACTATTTGCCCAAGGATTACAAAGCACCAAGTTTTAATATCAAAACAACCACTACCAATGACAAGTAGGGAACGGCTCTACAAAATAGTTTTTGAGAACGATACCAAAGCGGGGAAACAGTTTGATGTTGCCCTACTCTGGTTTATCCTTTTTAGCATTCTTATAGCCATAATTGACAGCGTACCAAGCATAAACAAAACTATTGGAACAGAACTTTACGTTACAGAGTGGTTCTTTACGCTGCTATTCTCCGTTGAGTACATAACCCGAATTGCCATTAGCAAAAGGCCTACCAGGTACATATTCAGCTTTTGGGGAATAATAGACCTACTGGCCATTCTCCCAACCTACCTAAGCCTACTCACTTACGGATACCACTACCTTCTGGTTGTTCGTATATTTAGGCTACTAAGGGTTTTCCGAATTCTGCGCTTGGCACGGTTCAACAAGGAGGCAATAACACTGCTACGAGCACTTAAAGCAAGCTCCTACAAAATTGGGATATTTCTATTTGCAGTGCTCACCATTGTGATACTGCTAGGAACCATTATGTACGTTGTTGAGGGCGGCAACAATGGGTTCACCAGTATTCCCCAAAGCATTTACTGGGCTATTATCACCATAACAACTGTGGGTTACGGAGATATTGTTCCCCACACCATTGTTGGGAAGTTCATAGCATCACTATCAATGATAATTGGTTACGCCATTATTGCTGTACCAACAGGTATTGTAACGGTTGAGATGTCTAGAACCGCGTTGCAACAGGATAACCAATGCCCAAATTGCGAGAACTACAATAACAATAACGCTAACTACTGCAGTAGCTGCGGTAGTAAACTCAAATAACACGAACGATGAAAGAGGTACTAGACTATAAAATCCTAGAGTTTGGTAATTACACCATGGCGCTATACAACCTATTTAGCCTAATAATTTTTATTGCCATAGTAACTGTTCTTCTCGTTGTGCTTAAGCGCATAATATACAGGTCAAAATCCCTTGACCCTGCAAAAAAGTTCTCCGTAAACAAGCTATCGCAGTACACCATTGCAACGCTATCCATAGTAATAAGTCTGCACCTTTTAGGGTTTAACATCTCCGTGCTGCTGGCTGGATCTGCAGCAATTCTTGTTGGTTTAGGATTTGGCTTGCAACACCTGTTTAACGATTTTATCTCTGGAATTATCCTGTTACTCGACGCCACCCTTAAGGTTGGCGACATAGTTGAGGTTAACGGAATGATTTACAAGGTTGAGAAGATTAGCTTTAGAACAACCACCGTAATTGGCCGCGACGAGAATTACGTTATACTACCCAACTCCGAGCTAACCGGCAGCAGAGTTGTAAACTGGACATACAGCGATGTTTCGTCGCGATTCAAAATTACCATTGGAGTTGATTACGAAACCGACATTGATAAGCTGATGAAGCTCCTAGAGGAGATTCCCCTAAAGCACCCCAAGGTGCTGCACAACCCTAAGCCGTTTGTTAGGTTTGAGGACTATGCCGACTCCGCTCTTATTTTTGGATTATTCTTTTATACCAACGAAATTTTCAGGGTTGAGCGCATTAAAAGCGACATTAGGGTTGATATTTTTCACACCCTAAAGAAGCATGGCATCGGCATACCGTTCCCGCAAAGAGTGGTACACTTTAAAACCGATGGCAGCGCCCCCAATATGCCACAAAAAAAGGGCTAACCCAAATGAGCTAGCCCCTAATCCCCCATGTAAACTTAAACGAACTACTATTGCTCCGCTGGTGGAGCACCAAAGCCCATAACCTGATACGAACTAATATCAAGGCTACTGGGCGAATTCTCCTTAATCTCGTTAACCACAAGGTCGGTTCTATCGTTGGTTTTGGCATCCTTAAAGTGCATCTCCATAATCATGCCCAGGCCGTAGGCCAATCCGCCCGTAGCAAGAAACTGCATACCGCCCATGTGGGAGTAAGCATTTGAGTAATCGATTAGCTTTTGTGGCGATGCCCAAATCTCAACCGTTCCCAACGAGTCGGAGTGCGTAAACTCTTCGCACTTAACCCCAGCAATGGTTTTAGATTTTCCTGTTTTTTTGTAGAAGTAGTTTAGCGCCTCCATTTGGGCCTTGGCATCCTCCTCGGTCATTTGGGTTGGCTCCTCGGCCTCGGTAGCTGTAGCGGCAGAGTCCTTGGCCATTGCCATAACCATACCCGAGCGCTCCTGTCCATTATCGCTTAGGATTAGCATGGCGCTGTTCTTCATATCAAAAATCATGGTGCTCTTCTGCTTCTCGCCCGTCTCCTTATCCTTACCATCAAAAACAAGGGCAAAGCTCTTGGTACTCTTATCAAAATGAACAGTATAAAGAACATCCTGCTGCTCATTATCCTCAGCAAAGAAGTTGGTTATATTCATGCTCATGCTCGATGTAAAGTTGTAGCTCTTCTCGTGCGGAATATTGGCATTAAGCCCCATAGAAGCCATCATGCGCTGCTGCATGTAGGAATCGGCAGCACTAGTACGCTGCTTGGGTTGCTTTTGAGGCTCCTGTTCCTCCTCCACCTGCTGCTCCTCGGTGTTCTCCTTTTTCTCCTCCTCCTCAAGCGCTCTATTAATTTTTTCCCACGCCTTTTTCTTTAGCAGCTGGTTTACTTGAGCCGATGCTTGCCCAGCCGAAACTAGCACTACAAGCACCATTAGTATGGCCCAAAAATTCTTTCTCATAACAAATCAGTTTAGGTTAATTCTTTAGGGTATTTTAATGCAAGTTACAAAGATTTTGAATTGAACACCATGGGTTATTTATCTGTTTTTTACTAATTAAGCAGATATGCGTACCAGCCATTATTTTGCTAGTACGCAGCAAGAAGCAAACGCAAATAGCACGTTGCCTTCCATTTTTGCAACTAAATACTACATTTGCACAAAAGCTATTACAATGCACAAAGGGAAAGATCAGAAGCCGCACATTGGCATATACGGACGAAGGAACAACGGGAAGAGCTCATTAATTAACCTTTTGGTTGGGCACGATGTGGCCATTGTTTCAAATATTGCAGGCACTACAACGGATCCCGTTAAAAAATCGCTGGAGATACTGGACTTTGGCCCCGTAATTCTTGTTGACACCGCTGGAATAGACGATAGCGGCGAACTTGGCCTTATGCGCATTGAGAAAACGCTACACACCATTAATCAGGTTGATTTAGGGATACTGGTTATTGCCCATAACAAGTGGGGCGAGTTTGAGGAGCAGCTGCTGCTTGAATTCAAAAAAACCGACACCCCTTTTATTGTAGTGCACAACAAACAGGATGTGGAGCCGCTTACCTCCGAGCTAAAAAACCGCATTGAAAGCGAGCTAGCCAGCAACGCAGCCCTAATCACCATATCGGCAAAAACCGATACCAACCTAGAGCCGCTTGTAAGCGCAATAAAGATAGCCATACCCGAATCGTCGTACGTAACGCCAAGCATGTTTAGCGGGCTAATAAAGAAGGACGACATTGTGCTACTTATTACCCCCATTGATTCCGAAGCGCCCGCAGGGCGCATGATTCTGCCCCAGGTGCAAGCCATACGCGATGCGCTAGATAACTACGGTGTAGCCGTGGTGCTACGCGAAGGCGAGGTTGAGACCTTCCTTAAAAAGACGGCCATAAAGCCAGCCCTTGCCGTAACCGATAGCCAGATTTTTGCCCTTGCCGATGCCATGGTACCGAAAAATGTTCCGCTTACCAGCTTTAGCATTGTGCTGGCCAAGCTAAAAGCCGACTTTGACCACTACCTAAACGGCACGCCCAAAATAGCGGAGCTAAAGGATGGCGATAGGATTCTGCTTCTGGAAAGCTGTACGCACCACGTATCGTGCGACGATATTGGCCGAAACAAAATACCCAACTGGCTTAACAAGTTTACTGGCAAAAAGCTGGAGTACGAGGTTGTTGCTGGACTCGATAAGCTTCCCCGCGATATTAAGGAGTACGCCCTACTAATACAGTGCGGCGGCTGCGTAATTACCCGCAAGCAGCTAACCAACCGCCTACGCCCAGCCATTGAGGCCGGAATCCCCGTAACCAACTACGGCATGGCCATAGCCTACGTTCAGGGCATTTTTGATAGAGCGATTGAACCGTTTAGGAAGGGGTAGAGAAAGGTTGGTCTTATAAGTATTACTTACTTAATATTACAAACTAACACTATTTGCTTTTTCTGATGGTTTCACACGTCAACCATTCGCGTAGCAGTTATATCATTGAAAAACTATTTGTTTATCAGACAAGTATATACTTCTCACTTGGAGGAAACAGTAAGTTAAGTCCTTTTGGGTTTATTTTAAAAAGAGGACCTTTCTCCACAACCTTTCCTGCCGAATTTCTTTTTATCAAGTGATCTAGGGTTATAATTCCCTGATCAACCAATATATCAAACTGAGAGGATATTGGCTTTTTTGTATGCTCCACGAATTTGTATTGAAAATGTTCTCTACCATCAATTACTATGCTCTCTGCCTCGACCCAAAAAGTTTCTTTGTGTTTCTCATGCAATCTATTGTGAAGTTTATCAAGCGTCCATACTACAAAATCACCAATTTCTGGATTGTCTGAATTCTCAATAATTTGTTTAATATCTGAATCAAGTCGGAGACTTAAACCCTGTGAATTTCTAGCAATAGCAGAAACCGTACAATACAATTTATAATCATCCTTCCTTTTGTAACCAAATGAATCCAATATCTCAGCAGAACTCTTAAACTTGCTTAACTGCCAATCTGGTACTTGGGCGAAAAGATTCTTTCTATTTTTCCTGCTACCTCGAAACGACTTAAGTTCTATTCCTTTATAATCCGGCTGCTTCGAAGAATTAATGCTAATCCCGAGAGCATTCTCCAAAGTTCTTCCAACTGAAGTATCAGCCTCTAGCATTGAAGGTATTGGACCTAAACGTGCTACTTGTCGAAGCATTTCTAACAATTCAAAAGCAACTCTATTTGCATTACTATTTATTTCTGAAATAAGTTCTTTTAATGGATTATGGATACTAGTGTATAGTAACCTCTCAACATCCAACTGGGTTAGATTAAAAACATGAAATTTGCTATTGTAAAAAACAATAGCAACTATATCATTTGGCAATGCAACCTTTGTTAATCCTGAAAACCAAATTCTAGGATCTCCTTTTTTAGTAATTGGTCTGTACAAAGAGGCATAGGAACTAATAATAGAAAAATCACTATATATATCAGTTTTGATAACAACCTTGTTTTCAGGTCCCTGTTGTTGAAGATCGTAATCATGTATATTATTCTCTTTCAGAAAACTTCTAACCGACCCAGTTGCATCCATTATTGATTTCTTTAAACCGGTTGATGTAGGTTCGATAAGGGCAAGAGAAACTTGATTTTTTGTTAAAGCCTTAATCTTATTTTGTTCTGATTCTGTTAATAGCCTCATTATTTAATATGCTTTAAAATTTCAATTGCAATAGCTCTTGCAAGCAAAGGTGGCACAGCATTACCAACTAAGGTATATTGAGGAACTTCTGATTTACGATTATTACCACCAGTCGAACGTTTACCCTGAAAGACAAAAGAATCATCAAACGACTGAAGCCTAGCCATCTCCCTTACAGTCAATGCTCTTGGCGAGTTATAGTGAATGTAATCATCAGGAATGGTCATTATAGTAGAACTTTGCTCTTCTGGCTTTAAAACATTATAATTACGCTTATTGGAACTCAAACCACATTCTTCTAGTTCACATTGGGCATTTTTATAATCACCTCGGTCTAAAATAATCTGCAACCGTTTTATTACCTCTTCGTTTTGATTACTCGTTTTATGGTTATTCAATATATCAAAATATTTCTGACCATTTAACAGCCCATTAAAATCTTTTACATAAAATGGCTTAGACTTTGGTTTGTATCGGTCAATTAAACGACCCTCTCTGGACCACTCTGAAAATGTTTTTCCTCCATGTAAATCAACCTTTCCGTCAACTGTTCTTTTCTTAATTAGCTCAATCATTTTTTGAGCAGTACCATTAAACTGCTTGGATACATCAACCAACTCATAATGATGAGCTTCTTGATTGTTTCCAATAAAATCCAAATCATATAATGCTTCAAAAACAGTAACCTTTTCATTGTCCTTAACCGTTGAAGGAATCGCCGATATGAATTTTTGATCTTTCCTGCAACCTATAAACAATACCCTTTCCCGATTTTGAGGCACACCATAATTTGAAGCATTAGCAATAAAAGGCTTCTCTATTCTATACAGCCGGATACTTTCAAGAATTTTATTTAAATGAACCCTTTCTTCTTCTGTACATAAAGTTGCCAAAATCTCAACTGTTTCATCAAAAGACGCAGTGTATACTTTCAAGGCAGTCACTATGTCCTCACAATCTTTCTTATAACGGCTAGGTACTTTCAACTCATTAAACGAGTTTTCAATTTGATAAATTACATGTTCAGAACTTATTTGGGTTAGGAAGTGAGTAAATGTACCTACAAAAGCATCATTGTCGATATTACAAAAATCCTTCTCTTTGATAATGCTCCTTTTTAGTTTTTCCCATTCTTTAGTTCGAGCAAGTATATTGAATCCATGCCTTATCGTATTAATACTTGAATCGGTTTTGCTTGTTTTATAATCTACTATTTTGGGCGTTATTTGTTTGAATCGGCTATCCACAAATCTTATAAAGTCCTCCCTACCAACTTCAAGTTCATTTTCTTTCAACGTTTCTATCTCAATACTTTTTATGATACTATCTAATAGAAATGAATTACTCTCCTTTTTTATCTTTTTAATAAACGATACTAAAACAGGAATCTCATTAACATCAACAATTGAATTTATCTCCTGAATTATCAAATCCTTTATTTTTCCGTTTTCCTTTGTTAAAATACCTTTCACATTCTCCATTACAAAGTATTTTGGTTGTAGCCGTTTAATTACTTCCAAGTAATGTGAGAACAAATCGTCCTTTTTATCAAATTTCCGTCTTTTCCCAGCCAAACTAAAACTCTGACATGGAGGGCCACCACATACAACATCAATTGTTTTATCTCCAATCTTCGTTAACAGGTTTTCCAAAAAATCAGGTTCAGTTATATCCTGACGTAAAAACTCTGCATTTAAACCCAATTGATGATTATACCTAACAATGTGAGTAAGTTCACAATTTTCATTTATATCGCTTGCAGCTACAAAGTCAAAAAACTTATTATTTATCTCTGCTTGTAAAAATCCTTCACTAAAACCACCAGCCCCTGCAAATAAATCTATAAACGTAAAAGGCTTACCGTATAACGCAAGTTGTTCTTTTACAATACTTACACTGTTACTTTCCTTGTAACTCTCAATATGTTGATTTAAAATATCTTTAATTTCTTCTTGCGAAAAAGTTTTTTTTGTCGAATGGTGTAGTAGTTCATTCGCTCTATCTTCAAGAAATGTTAAATAATGATTTATTTCAGTAGACTCTACTGACAAGCCAATTGCTCTCTGTTTTTTTTTGTCAAACTGTTCCGAGTTAATCTTTTTCCCAGTTGCCAATTTTATTTGACTTCCATTGCAGTTTATTCGCAAATGAATAGGTGCAAGTCCTTTTCTGTCAGCCTTATCTAGATAAAAATTTATCGTCGCCATATCTTACGGACATTTTTACGTACACGGACAAATTTACGGACATCCAGAGAAATATGGCATAATTTTCTTTACTTTTTCAATATAAAAAATCTTAATACTCAAAATTCTTTCATGATAACTACCTCCATGCAGCAACAACTACATTATCAATACAGTAGGAAACACATCTTCCTAAAACACCTTTACTACCATAGAAACACGCACCCACCAATCTACTCCACAAAAAACCTAATCTCCTTTACGGAGGCGTTGCCAAGGTTATCGGCAGCTACGGCCTCAATGGTTACTGGGGTATCGGAGTGCTTAAAACCCGATAGTGCCTGCTTATACACCACAGGTTTTGCCCCGTTTATGCCAACAAGTATTTGGTCGAGCCCAACGGTATTGTCGGTAGCAGCAAGGAACAGCATTACGCCAGCGGGGAATACGGGAAGGGAAGCACCATCGACCACTCGGTAGCCAATGGGCTCAACGCTAAAGTGGTTGTAGATGGCTGGGGCTACGGCATCAACGGCAAAGGTAAAGGCAAGCACGTTTAGGTTATCCACATTATCGTAGGCGGTTGCCTTAACCTCGTAGGCGCCAGCGTTGGCAATGGTAAACGGCTGGGTGTAGGTTTGCTCCTCGCCGCCGCTAACACGGTAGGCTATGCGGCTTAGCCCCGCACCATTATCGGTGGCGCGAATAGCCACGCGCGTTTGGGGCGATATCCAAAGGGTATCGCGTAGGGTTTGGGTTAACCCCGAGAAGCTATAGCTCATTATTGGCCCAGTAATATCTATGGATGGCATGGAGAACTCCTGCGCCTCGGCATTGCTATTGCCCTTGTTGCCTACCATATCAATGGCGTAGGACCTAATGTTTACGGCACCTGCAATATCCGACAGAAAAACGGGTTTATCGTACAGCTCAAAGGGCGCGCCGTTAATGGAGAACCAAACCTCCTTAACACCAGCCTTATTATCAACAGCCGCAACCTTTAAGCGGCTACGCCCCGATGAGTACTCTTTTCCGCCAACCATGTATGTGTTGCCCACAATCTCCTCAAAAACCATTGGTGCGGTTCTATCAACATAAAAGGTAAAGGAATCGGTAGCTGCAACATTGCCCACAATATCGGTGGCGTGCCACAGAATGGTGTGCTCGCCCTCTGGTAGAGCCATTACGCTCACAGGCTTGGAGTAAACCTTTTGGGCGGAACCATTAAGGGTGTAGTATATTTTGTCCACACCCACGGCATCGGTAGCGCTAAGCGAAAGCGATGCGCGCGCCGATAGCACATCGTTGTGCCTATCGCCCAACACGGCAAGCTCCGTTGCTGGTGGGGTTGTATCAACCACAAAGGTTTGGGTAAAGGTATCCTCCTTGTTACCCACATTATCAACCGAGTAGAACTTAACCAAATAGGTTCCCTCCTGCGTTAGGGCTATGGGTTGGCTGTAGGGTGCAAAATCGCTACCATTAACCGATACGTAGGTGTTGTTTACGCCAGCATCGGCATCAACAGAGCTAAGCTCCACCACACACGAGCCGGAGAGGTACATGGTTCCGCCGCTAAGTTTACCCTTTCCCTGGGCTATATTGTACTGGGTTTTAGGAGAAAGCCCGTCGGCAAAAATATCGAAGCGGATGTTACGACCAAGGTAAAGGTTTAGGTGGGTTAGCTTTGCCAAGCCATGGCCGTTCCAGCGTATTGCATCGCCCTTGCCAGTGGAGTTTTTGAGCAGAACCGCATTGGTTCCCTGTGCATTGGCTCCCATGTAAAGCAGTATGGGCGTACCCTTTTTAACGTAAAGAGTTGAGGAATCGGCATATGCCCTTGCAGGCGATCCGTTTTGAGCCTCAGAACCTGTGGACAAAAGAGTGAGCAGTGAGAAGATAATTGATGCGTAAGCAACCCTTGGCACCCAGCTATATTTTTGGAAGTTCATAAGCAACATGTTATTTCTTTACCGATTTAATGGGAAGCACTTTAAACTCAACCCGTCTATTCTGCTGTAATTGCTGCTCGGTACACGGTACCCCGTTAGCGCAACCATTAACAGGCGTTGTTTCGCCATAACCCTTGGGCACCATACGGTATGCGGCAACTCCCTTTGTTTGAAGGTATCGGAAAACAGATTGGGCTCGCCGTTCAGAGAGCGTCATGTTGTAACTATCAACCCCACGGGAGTCGGTGTGCGCCCTAAGCTCAATTCGTATCTCAGGGTACTCCTTAAGTACTTTGGCCAGATTATCCAGTTCGGGTATAACCCCATCCTTAAGCCTAGCGCTGTTGGTATCGAAGTAGATATTATCAATTTTAACAACAGAATCAACGGCGGTTATCACCCTAAAGAACAGGGTGTCGCTAACGTTTCCAACGTTATCCTCGGCATAAACACCAACCGAGTACTCGGCCTTGCCAGCAGGAAACTGCAAAGGGTTGCTTGTTGACTGAAAAGCGCCTCCATCAAGTGCTGCATACGCCACCTTTACGCCAGAGCGCTTATCGGCGGCGCTGGCAACGGCAACAGCATTGGCATCAACATAAAAACGATTGCCTATGGAGAGAATGAGTCCGCTCTGAAACTTTAAACGGGGCTTTGGAGCAATGCCATCGGCATAAATCCTAAAGGGTACCTTCTCACCATTGCTTGGGTTGCGGTAAACAAGGTAGTGAACGCCATCGCCATCAAAGTACATGGGGTTGGCCTGTGAGTCCGACGAGGGGATAAGTACCAGTGAATCGGGCTTATCGTTTGGTGCCACAAAGAAATACACAGGCTGATCCACCTGCACGTACGACTGACCAGTGCTATCAACAAAAACCGAACTTGTACCAGATTTTACCACTTGCGCTGTAGCGGAAGCTACACCCAACGAGAGAGAGAGTAAGAGCAAAAATATTCTTTTCATTCCAGAAACACCCTTATAATGTTTGTATTCAGCCTAAAGCGACTAAAATCCTACAGTACAAGGTTAGCAAAGGCCAAGTAAAAAGCCAGTAACACCTTATCAGATTTTAACCCAATAAACAAAGATAATCTAGAGAAGCTAAAAGTCAAGTAATTTATCGCCAAGTTTAAAGCCAATTACAAGCACATCGTCAATGGGCCAATTTTCGACACCCATCCACTCCTTACGGCGATCCATAAGAATTTGCTTCTGCTTGCTCATGGGCAAATGGTGAATCTCAAGCAGCAGCTCCCTAAAGCGTTTCGATGAGAATTTTTGGCTGTACTTCCCTCCAAACTGGTCGATGTACCCATCGGAGAAGATGTAGAAACAGGTAGGTGCTGTAACCTCAATGGTATGTAGGGTAAACTCGCGGCGGCTCTCTTTTTGTAGGCCGCCAATTGGTACTGCATCGGGTTTAACTTGGTACAGCTCCCCATTGGTTATGTATATAAGCGGATTGCGGGCACCAGCATACTCAACCAGCTGCCCCTTGTTGCGAATGGCGCAAAGAGCCATATCCATACCATCCCTATTATCGGTATTGTACTGCTTTAGCATAAAGCGGATGCTACGGTGCAGCTCATCCAGAATATCGTTGGGCTTAACGGCACCGTTACGGGTAATGGTTTCCAGCAGGTTAAAGCCTATCATGGACATAAACGCGCCCGGCACACCATGTCCAGTACAATCGACAGCCGAAACAAAAACACCTGCCTCATCACCCGACATGCCACTAGGCACAATAAAGTTTTTACGCGCCCCCTTACTAGTAGATGAGTACCCAGTAAACCAGTAAAAATCGCCGCTAACAATATCGCGGGGCTCAAGGTAGATGAACGAATCGGGAAGTAGCGACGATAATGAGTCCTCTGGAGGTAACAGCGCTTGTTGGATACGCTGGGCGTAGTTGATACTACTGGTAATATTACGATTCTTCTTTTCTATCTCCTTAAATGCCTCCTCCAGCTGGCCGCTTTTCTGGGCAATGGTATCACGCTGCTGCGCAATTTCCACATTCTGCTTATGGAGAATGGCGTTGGCTTTCTTCTTTTGGCTGTAACTGTAAAGCACAAGTACGGCAAAGGCAGCCACTGCAAGTATTATGAAGATGAAGATATTACGCATCAATCGCTGATTCTCAATAATAGCATCCTGAAGCTCCTTCTCCTTGTTTAGCAGATCTATTTGCATTTGTTGCTCGTGGGAAATTTGCTCCACCTCCTGTAGCGTTGCCTCAGTTTTGCTTAGGGCTTCCTGCTTAAGCATTAGCTCCTGTTCAGTAGCCTGTTTCTCGGCCTGCACCTCAAGCACCTTGCTCTTGGCGGTTTCAACTACCTCTTGAGCCTTAGCCTCTGCTTTACGCATCTCGTCGCGCTGTAT
>DHVO01000123.1:0-8435 GCA_002412705.1 Bacteroidales bacterium UBA5206
ACTGGCGCATCGTTAACTGGATTCACTGTAATCTCCATCACCATTTGGGATGATGTTAGCTCACCATCGCTCACGGCTAAGGGAACGTTAAGTGTACCATGGAAGTTGGCGGCAGGGGTAACTGTAGTTCCGCTTACGGTGTAGTTGTCACCTTCGTAAACTATCAGTTGCAGCTCGTTTTGCGCATTGTCCACATCGGTGGCAACCACATCGTACATGGTAAGGGTTATGCTCTCGTCCTCGGGCAGCACGTGAGTGCTAACGGCCGTAAGCACTGGTGCATCGTTCACTGGCAGTACGGTTATGGTCATAACCATTGGAACTGTTCCAAATTCCTTATCACGCACCGATATGTTCACCTTCAGCGTTCCGTTGAAGTCCTTGGCTGGGGTAATGGTGGTGCCGCTCACGGTGTAGTTTGTACCCTTGGTGGCTGCTTTTGATTTTTCGCCGCCTGATGTTTTGGGGTCAATAACCAGTTGCAGCTCATCGCCATCCACGTCGGTAGCGGTAACATCGTCCATGGTGAGGGTGATGCTCTCGTCTTCGTTGATGGTTTTATCCTTCACGGCGGTAAGCACTGGTACATCATTCACGGGTGTTACGGTAATGCTCATCGTCATTTGTGCTGATGTCAGCTCGCCATCGCTTACCGATATGCCCACGCTAAGCGTGCCGTGGTAGTTCTCGGCAGGGGTTATTGTGGTGCCGTTCACGGTGTAGTTCTCGCCGGGGGCTATTGCCAATGATAACTCGCTCAGGTCGTTGTCCACATCGGTGGCGGTAACATCGGCAAGGGTCAGGGTGAGCGTTTCGTCCTCTTTTATGGTCTTATCGCTAACGGCTGTAAGCACCGGCGCATCGTTTACGGGAGTGATGATAACGCTAATCTGTCCACCAATTTCAGTCTCGCCGTCGGTAATGACATATAGGAGCTCATCGTTACCGTAGTAGTCGGCATTGGGCTGATAGGTGATGCGGTTATTCACAATGGTTGCCGTACCGTGTAGCAGGTAGCCGTCGGCCATGCGCACTATGGTTAGGTAGTCGCCATCGGGGTCGCTGGCCGTGCTAAGCGCATCGAACTCTTCAAGGGTGCTGTCCTCATCAATGGTAACTGTAAGATAGACTGACTCCGGTTCCTGGTTTTCTTTTTTAATCATGGTTGCCACGGCCTGTCCTCCCCAAAGGGTGTCGCCGGGAGCGGTAACTTCGCCCACCATGTACTTAAGCTTTGTGGTAGTGCCGGGGGCGGTGCCTGCGGGGAATGCAAAGCAGCTGTTTTGGGTAATCTCCCCGGGACCATCGGTGCTAAGCACCCTAAGTACCAGTTTCTCCTGCAGGGTTTCGTAGTCGTAGTCGTTGGCAAGCAGGTTGGTAATGCTTTGGCGTGCGCCAACGTGTATCTCCTCGGCAAAGGCAAAGGGGGCGTTGTTTATTATGCGAAGCGCAGGGTAGGTTTGCCCCTCGCGTATTTGCCATATGTTAGTAAAATCCCATGCGCCAAAGTTTACCGCTTGCTTCATCTGCTCGGTGGTGAGGCCTTTGGAGTTATCTGGCCCGACCTCTGCTGAAATTGAACCACATGCAGGGGTGCCGGGGTTAATATCGCTATGGAAAAAGCAATTGGTAATTATTCCCGAATCATGAGCTCCCGCAATGGTACCGGTAATTCCCATTTCATCATTGTAAAGCATTCCGGCACTATAGCATTGTGATATTTCTCCAGATGATTTGTTTACCCCCGCAATACCTCCCAGGTACCCTCCCGCGGCATAAATGCTGGCGGTGTTGTAACAATTGGATATTGTTGAGCTCTGACTGTAGCCCGCAAGTCCACCGGTGTTAACATCGGAGCCATGTATAGTACCGCTTACATAGCAACGGGTAATTAATGAGATTGAACTCTCGCCGCATATTGCGCCTGTGTTATCACCTCCTTGAATATGAACGCCGGCAAGGCCAAGTTCGTAGATGTATGCATTCTCAATACTGCCGAAAAGACCTGTTTCCTCTAAGTCCAGTCGGTTTATGTACAGGTTCTTTATTACATGGAGATTGCCATAGAATCTGCCCGTAAACTTCTCAATGGGCAGCCATCCGTTTTGGCTGTTGGCCTTGGAGTACTCGCTGCCATCGAAGTTGAGGTCGTTCATCAGCTCAAACACCTTGTCGCTGTAGCAGCGCACGGCATTGAGCTGGGCAATGGTGGTTATCTTGTATGGGTTATCTATGGTACCCTCGCCATCGAAAGGGATAACCGCAATGCGCTGCCTATGGTGGGTTACTGCGCCGCTTGCATCGGTGGCGGTAACGGTAAGCGTAGGCTCGTAGGCGTTGGCGGGTGTCCAAGTAAGGGTGTTGTCGGTTTCGCTTAGGGTCATACCCTCCACGCCGCTAATGCTAACCGAGGCTACCGTATTGTCCATACCAACCACACGTAGGGTGTGAGTGTAGGGCTTGTTTATTTGGGCAGTATCGGCTACGGGTAGCACCACGGGGTGGTTGTACATGCCGCGCAGGCGGGGCAGGGTTTGCCCCTCGGTAATTTGCCAGGTATCGGTAAAGTCCCAGTCGGTAAAGCTGGCCTGCTGCATTAGCTGCTGTGCGGTAAGGCGTGTGCCCTCAAAGTTGGTAACATCGGCGTTGCCCTCCAGCAGGTAGTAATTGTTGATTATAGAGCTTCCCGATACATCTCCGAATAGTCCCCTGTAGGCGGCCGAGTCGGTTGCCACGCTAACAGAGTAGCAGCTAGTGAAGTTGGGTTCGCCTGCACCAATCAGCCCGCCCACATGCTTCCTTCCGCTAACGGTGCCGGCGGCGTAGCTGTTGCTTAGCGATGCAATATTATTATAGCCAATAAGCCCTCCCACGGCCTCATCGCCCTTAACCGTTGCGTTGGCATAGCATTTGGCTACCTGCGAATCCTTGCTTTCACCTACCAGCCCGCCAATGGAGCTATTACCCTTTACGCTGCCCGTAACGTAGCAGCCGGTAATGGTTGAATTATCTAGTAGCCCGGTAATGCCACCGCATTGGTGATGTCCGGTGATATTAACATCAACAAGCCCCAGATTTTGTATGGTAGCCTTGTAACAAGGGCCAAATAGCCCAAGGTTACCACCATAGGGTTGGTTAATGTACAGGTTTTTAATTATATGCCCGTTGCCATTGAAATGGCTAAGGAAATAATGGTCTTCTGAATTGCCTATGGGTTGCCATCCGGTACCCTCAGGGTATTGGGGGTTGTAGGCGTACTTGGTGCCGGCAAAGTCCAGGTCGTTCATTAGCAGGAAGTGGGTGTATGGCTGCATTTGGCGCATCATGTCGAGCTCGGCAATGGTGTGTATAAGGTATGGGTTGGCCTCGGTGCCTTCGCCTGCAAGCGAAACGGAGATTTCAAAGCTGTGCTTAACGCTGCGGTTGTTGGCATCGGTAAGGGTAAGGGTTACAGCGTGCATGCCACCCGTTGTGGGGGTCCAGCGTAAGATGCTGTTCTCATCCAAAGTCATGCCCTCGGGGCCTTGAGTAACCGCAATAGAGGTTACCGGGGCGTCCATTTCGATGGTAGCGAGGGCTACTTGGTATAGTACCCCTATTTGCGCTGTGGTTTTGTAGGTGGGCAGCAGCAACGGGTAGTTGTACACCCCTTGCAGGCGGGGGAACGATTTGCCCTCGGCCATGCTCCACACGTTGGTAAAGTCCCAGCCCTCAAAATTTGCCTGCTGCTGCATATCGGCTGTGGTTAGGCCAATAGCTGGGGAATTGGTATCGGTAAATAGCTCCTTATTAAAGTAGCCGTGGGCTGTGCCAGGGTTTTGCCACACAAACCCATCGTTATACATTCCGTAAAGGCTTCCAACCGCTGTGTAGCTTCCTGAAATTGTGCCAGAGTTTTTATAGCATAAACTCGCTGAATAGCTTCCGGCAATAAAACCCGAAGTGTAGCAGCTGGTTATGGTACCAGCGTTAGAAAATGCCAGCATCCCATTATAACGTCCTTCCATATACCCGGTTACGTAGCAGGCATTTATGGTACCCTCGTTATAAGTAACCAGCCCTGCACTGCTTGCTCCTTTTACCAGGGTGTTCACCAGCGCCAGGCTATCGATACGGGCTTCGGGGGCAGTTCTATAAAACAGTCCGTACCCTAAGAGGTTGCTAATGGCGTAGCCCTTGCCGTTGAATGTTCCGGCAAAAGAGGTTGTATTACTCATGCTAATTGCCCGGAAGCCGTCGGGCCAGTGGTGGGTTTCCTGTGCGTCAATATCGTTGGTTAGCACGTAGTGGGAGCGCAGGTAGGGCGACTCATAGTCCAGGTTCTCCGACATCCAGCGCAGGTTGTCCAGCGTGGATATTTGGAATGGGTTTGTAGCCGTTCCGTCGCCCAGCGGCATGTAGTCCGATTTTTGGGTAATGGTAAAATATACCGAGTAGGCGTCGGCTCCCGTTAGCAGGGGCGTAGAAACGTTGTTTCGATATCCCGATACTGCTCCGTTAGCCGTAATGGTAACGGTGGCATTGCCGGTGCCGCTAGCTGGTTCAAAATAGAAATGCTCGTTTGTGTTATCGAACTGCCAATCGGTGCTAGATGTAACCTCCACCTGCACGGTGCTGCCCGCTTCCTTACCTACGAGTATATCGGTTTGCGAAATGGAGAGCTCCTTGGCGTTGAAGCGCTGCCTAGCGTATATTGTGTAGTCGTTTATCTTGATTGCAACCGTGTTGTCATATTTAGTACTGTTGTCTTCAATCGCAGTAATGGTAAACGTGACGTCACCCTGACCCGATGTGGGTTCTATGGAGAACTGAGAGGGATAGCTATTATTAGTTACGCTCCACTTCTCATTGCTTTGCATCTCAACGGTAGCGGTACTGCCCTGTTGCCAGCCAAGTATAGCCTCAAATATGTAGGAGTTATTAATGGTGGTATTCGCCTCGGAGGCCTCCTGCTTCACGGTAATGGTAATATCGTTAGCTTCCGCAGCTGTGAGGGTAAACACCACCTCGCGCCCAAAGGCCCAGGGGTTGGCCTCGGTGGTGGTAAAGGTAATTAGGCTTTCTTTGCCATCTGTTGCAATTTCAACTTGTAACCAATCAGGGCAATCGTTGATGTTGGTAATGCTATGACTATTATCGCTTTTTACGGTAACCGTTTGCGATTGCCCTGCCTCTTTGCCCAGCGTAACGGTGTTGGAAGAGGCGGAGAGCTTGGGTTCAAAATCGGCGTAAATGCTAACGTTAGACGCAGGGATGTTGAACTTGTTGTTGGTAATGGCAACGTGCTTATTTAGCTTTTCGTCTATATACTTGAGCCCTATTAGCTTGTAGCCATAGCTGGGCGTGGCGGTTACGTTTATGGTTGCCCCTGAGGGGTAGCCTCCAAATATCACTTCGCTTGGGTTACCAGCGGTTATAATGCCTTTAGATGAGGGGGTAATTTCAGCTTTGTAAAGCCTGTGGTTTATTTTCAAGCCGTACCAGAATTCATCGGTGGTATTGCCATCATCTACCGCCTTGTAGGCGTTGTAGGCGGCTTGCCAGTTGATGTCGTCGGTAATAAGGCTGCCATCGGCATTGGCAAAGTAAACAAAGGGTTGAAAGGTAAAGTTACCAAAGGCTTTGTCGCTAATTGTAGGCGGGGTATTGCCTGTTAGCATTTTTTCTAAGTATGCACATGTTAATGCATCGGTTTTTATGTCTGTTACCTGAGGTATGCTTATGGTTTTCATAGCATGTGCACCACTAAAAGCACTCTCTGCTAATATTTCGGCATTGGGCAGGCTCACGGTGGTAAGGTATTGTCTTGTGGAGAATGCGTTTTTTCCAATTATCTTAACCCCTGCAAGGTTTACTGTTTTTATGCTGGAGTGGAAATAGCTTGTGAAGGAGTCTTTGTCTGGTATATTATCCACAGGATAAACGCTGCTCTCAATTCTAAAGTGGTTTAGTTTAGATAAACTAATGGCGTTAGGGATTAGCCACTGCCAGTCGGCGGTGGTAAACTTTCCGCTCGTAATTGTAATGGACGTAATGTCGCCAAGGGGTACTGAGGCAAGAGCATCGCTTAGCGAGGCTCCTGTTGTGTTGGTGCTGCCGCTTGCGGTGGTGTAGGTAATGCCTATGTTGGCCTCTAGCGCAGGGGCATTCTGCCTTACATTCACAGTAACAGGTTCAGCGCCTGTGCCGGAAAGTATTAGCTGCACATCACGCGGTGTGGTGCCAGTGTTGGCGCTGGTGGTGGTAAAGGTAAATGAGCCGTTGCCGTTGCCTGTGGTTTGGCTAACGGTAAACCACGATTCGCCACCAAGTGCCCAGGTTACGTTCCACTGGGTATTTGAGCTGATATTTACCGTGCCGTTGCTGCCGCTGGCCGCATCGAGCGTAAGCGTGGTGGGCGTGGCGGAAAGGGTAGGGGTAGGCGTAGTTCCAGCCTCAAAGCCCTCCACCCAGTTGGAGGTAGAGCCGGTAAGGGCAAAGTTTGTTAGCGTGCCGTACTTGGCGTTGGCGGTGGCATCGGTAAGGGTGTTAATGCTGGTGTTGCTGCCGCCTGCCGTGCCCTGGTTAAAGTTGTAGTAGGCGAGTAGGTTGCTCTCGTTGCCGGTAAGTTTGTTGTCCTTGGTGGCGGCAATATCGGTTTGGGAGCGGGCGGTGCTCCAGATGCGCACCTCGTCGATACGGCCCGAAAATACAGAGGCATTCCCTTCCGAGCGTTTGCCTATGTATAGCGCTTTGCTGCCGGGAGTGAAGCTTGTGGCTGATGCGGTTTGCACCTCGGCACCGTTTACATATAGCTTAACGGTAGAGCCATTGTAGGTGGCTGCCAGATGCACCCATGTGTTCATGCCTACAGCCGATGTAGCTTTAACATCGAGCCAACCACCTCCGTTGCGGATGGTAATTAGCGGTTTATTGTCGTTGCCAATGTGCAGCTCCATACCCGTGTTAGCGGTTTCGCTTAGCGTTGAAAAGGCTGGTTGGTCGCGGTTTAGCTGTGTTGGATAAACCCACGCCTCCACGGTGAAGTTAGTGGGGTTAATGGCGGGGCAGGAAACGTAGTCGTTGCTGCCATCGAAATGTAGCGAGTTGTTAGGCGCTGGTGGAGCCGGTGGCGTGTAGCCCGCCACCCAGTTTGATGTGGTTCCGCTAAGGGTATAATCCTTTAGCGTACCGTGCTTTGCGTTGGTTGTGGCATCGGTAAGAGAGGTTCCTGTGGCTTGGTTAAAGTTGTAGTAGGCTACAAGTTTATCCTCGTTTCCTGTGGGAGAGATTTGCTTAATGGTTTCAATCTCAGTCGGTGTAAGGGCTTTGTGCCAAATGCTCACCTCGTCCATGGTGCCCTTAAAGTAATTGTCAACAGACCATGCGCTTTTGCCCAGCCAGTTGTTGGCGCGGGTAACATTTTTTGGAGCGGAAACACTCCCGCTTTTCACTGCGGCTCCATCTATATAAATGGTTGCAGCACCTGTACTGCTAATGGTTGCGGCAACATGATGCCACGTGTTGGTGTTAACTACAGCAGCATCGGTCTTAATTTCCGAGTTGGTAGTTCCGTTTGCACATTGAAACATCAAATTTCCCGATGAGGCATCGGTACGCAGAATAATGCTGTTGTTTACGTTACCTGAGCCGTTGCCAATCTCAAATAAACGGGCATTACCCGTAAAGGCATCCCACTTTACCCAAGCGGTAAAGGTAAAGCCCTGCGAGAAATCGTGGGTGGTTGTAAAATCGGGCAAATCAACATAGTCGTTGGTGCCATCGAAATGCAGAGCGTTGTTGCTCTGCGCCCATGCGCTCCCCAGCAGGGTGAGCCATAGGATTAGCGTGAGTAAAAGTTTGTTTCTCATTTTTAAACGTGATTGATTATTTGTTTAGTCTATTCTGTTTGTAGTTCCAATGCGTAAAATCAAGCTCTCTTATGTGCATAGAATCTCTGTACTCAGGTTTTTGAGTGTAGGATTTTGCTGCATAATATTGTGGAGTATGGATTCCTTTGATAGCTCTTCTAGTAGATGCTTGTGTGCCATGGCATCAAACGGGTTGGTGAAACCCCGATAGTAAACTAGTTTTTCTGCTGCCGATATTCTCGTTATGCGTTTACATGGGTTTAGCGTTAGCCCAATATTAAGTTCTTGTGTATTCATGTTTATAATTATGAATACCCATCCAAAAACTTCAGTGCTAATTGTAATGCTGTTTTGTGAAATGCCTGTTTTTCTCATTTGTGCTGATTGTGGCGCAATGATATTGCTTCAAAAAGGAAAGGGTATCCCACTTGTGAAAAAGTTAGTCTCATGGATGTAAGTGATGGAAAATCAACGTGATGCGTGTGGGTTGGCGGGGTGTTGTGAAGCTTAGCATTGTGTTAATCATAGTGGGAGAAGGATTAGCATCCCTAGGGTTGTTCTGGTTGTTAAGCAAGGCTTAGCTAT
>DHVO01000123.1:8528-42731 GCA_002412705.1 Bacteroidales bacterium UBA5206
CCCTCTTTTTCGCTATTGAATAGTATTAGGCGGACTATTTTTTGAATCAGCATTTTGGTGTTTCAACAGTTTTTTTGGTAGATGATTAGAATAATTGGAACTAACCTTTTGCTACTTTTGACACACTTTTATGGATACAATTACGCTAGCAAACATATTTGTGCCCTTATCGGCTGCTGTTACATCGTTTGTAATAGTATCGTTGTATTTGTTTTACAGTAAGGATAAGTGGCAAAATCGCACGGTGAACATTCTTTGGTTCTACTTTATTTGCTGCATTGTAAACTGGAGTTCAATACTCTTTTACTTCTATGTTCCCAATGTTTTTGTGGTGCTCAACTCCATAGTGCTATTTACCTTTGTTGCTGTTCAGGTTCTTTTTTACAAGATTCTTTTCTCCTTAACCAAAGTTGATGCAGGGGAGCGCTTCTCCAATTTTCACTTTCTTGTTCCTACTGTGCTGTTTCTGTTTCTCTCCATCCTGATGCTTGTTACTCCGTATGAGTATCAGCTACAGTCTGTGTTGGGGCAGGGAAGGTACACGGGTGGGAGCTACCTGTTTTTTGTGGTATCCAACTCTAAAATGCCCATACGGCTTCTGTTTAGCGTATTTTATACTGTGCTGAGCTTTGCTAGGCTGCACGCCTATAGAAAGCGGGTTGTACACTACTCTGCTAACTACGATAAGAGCTCGTTGCAATGGGTAAACACCTACCTTTTGCTCTCTATTAGTTTGATTCCCATTCCGCTAATGGGAATTATATTGTCAAGAGGAGAGGCGGCTGCTTCGGTATTTCTTTCTGTTCAGAATTTGCTGATTCTGTTTCAGTACGCATTCCTTTGCTTTCATATTGTAAGGCAGAACTACATTTATCTTGATGATAAAAGCCTTCCCAACCATTCTGCAAATCTATCAACAGCTATTCCCGAACCAGAAACGGGGCAAGTTGTAGAGCAGTATGCTAGGGTTAAGCTAACTAAGGCCGAGTTTGAGAGTTACATCGCTCAATCAAAACCATACCTAAACTCCGATTTGCGGCTAACAGATATTGCTGCCGATTTAAACACCAACAGAACTTACCTCTCTACGTTTATTAATGGCGAGTATGGCGTTAATTTTAATAGGCTGATTAATAGGTACAGGCTGCAGGAGCTGGAGCGCATAAGGCAGCTTTGCCCCTCCAATGGCAAATCGGAAAAGGAGATGGTTGAGGAGGTTGGCTTTGGCAGCTACAAGAACTATAGGCGATTCATATCGCAGAAGGATTGAGGGGGGCGCTACACCTCAGCCCTTTTGCTCTTCTCCTTGGCTATGTTTCGGAACTCGGTTGGCGACATGCCATAGTAGTCGCGAAACAACCGGTAGTAAGTGGAGCGTGATGTGAAACCACAATCCTCGCCAACGGCGTCAACCGGGAGCTTTGGCAGTTCTATAAGCATGTTACCTGCCTGCACCAGCCTTATTCTGTTTAGGTACTCAGTCACTGTCATGCCATTGGCGCATGCCTTTATTGCTTCGGCCAGATATGTTGTGTTGGTTCCTAGTGAATCGGCTAGTTCCTTTCTCCCAAGTTTGGGGTTAGTAAAGTGTTGCTTCTCTGTTAGCAGGTTGTTCAGTGCGCGAAAAAGTATCTGCTCCTTGCTAAGCGTATCCTCGGGAATGCTCCTGAACGCCTGCTCCGCTTGGCTCTCAACCTGTTGTATTCGGCGTATCTTCTCGTAAAGAATCCTGTTTTTGCGCTTTAGTCTTACCGTATAGGCTATGTATCCCAAAAGGATAAGCAGCAGGAATCCGCTAATGGTTATTACAATGGCCAGCTGCGTTTTCGATACCTTTTTCTCCAGTATCAACCTGTCAACCTCATATATGGTGCGCAGCTCATTAAGCTGCTCGGCTGTACTTGCCGATGAGAGGGAATCCCTAATGGGTATTATTTCGTGGTACAGGAGTGCTGCCTCGGCGTGTCGTTTGGCCGATAGTAGTATGTCGGCGCGTTGCTCCTTGGTGTCTAGTAGGCCGCGACTGTTGCTGCCCTGCATGTTTAGTTCCAATCGCTTTGAGTTGTACGCTAATGCAGTGTCGTACTCCTTTTGTAACTGGTAGTATCTTGCGTAGCTGCGTAGCAACTTGAGGTGTGCTATAGGGGCATTGCCCTCTGTTAGGCTTTCGGCCATACGTAGCAGCTTTAGGGACTGTTCCCTACCTCCAGTTTCCATCTCTGCCTCGGCCATAGCAAGGTAGCAGTACCTGTATTTGCTGTCGAGGTCAGATACCTCATAGCCTTTCGCTTCGTAGCGTTTCTTTAGTAAATCCAGTTTCTCTTTCCATGCAGCAGTAATCGATTTTAGCTTCACGTATTCCGCTGCTCCCGATAGCACCTCGCTGTAGTTCTCGTAGGTGCCCATCAGGAGGGTTTGGTCATCCATGTCCGATAGCAACTCTATAGCTTGGGCATAGGCTATGCTTGCCTCCTTTGTGTTTTGCATGTGATGGTACACATCGCCAATGCAGTAAGAGGCAACCCCAAGGCCGTAGTTGTTGTTTCGGTTGCGGGCATCGGCGTAAATTCTTTTTGCCTCCTGAAGCGCAGTTTGATACTGATTTTGGTAGATATGCAAATCAACAAGTAGCGACCAGCTGTTGTAGTATAGCTCCCACTGCTGGTTAGATGCAAAGAAGCTGAGATTGGATGGTAACGCTGCAATCAGCGCATCGTTCATGTCGTAGTTGTAGTAGCAAACCATTTTGCTTTGGCGGGCAAAAGCCTCCTCTTTGATGTTGCCCTGTCTGTGCGCCTCGGCAATGTACTCATCCAAGCAGTTAAGCTCTACTAGTGAATCGTCCAGAGCAAATGCTATCCCGCAAAGGTTGCTGTAAGCCTGCAACCTCTCTTCACCCTTAAGCGTTGGGAGTAGGGCCCTAATGGAGTCCTGAGGCGAAATGGCAAAAACGTAACTTGCTGAAAGAGTTAGTATATAGGATAGGAGTAGCTTTATGGTTGTTTTCATGCTTCTGTTAATGATTACATTGTATAAAACGATTTGATTAGCGTTTAGTAAACACAGTTCCTTTATCTAATCTGCAAAAACTAGAGTAAAGGTAATATTTCAGTTTTTATACAATTATGCTATAGGGCAGGAATGGTGAGTATCAGAAACTCAGCTTTAGCTTAATCAGCTCAATGGTCCATTCTAATTCGATGCTAGAGGTAATGTTGAACTGTATGGTTCTACCCTCGGCATATTTATTGGCATCTAGCAATAGCTGCTTAATCGGCTCTGGGAAGTTGCTGGCTAAAATTGCATCGGTTGCCTTCTCTCCAAAGGTTAGCACCACCCTAAAGTATTTCTCTTTTGGGATGATGAAAAGAACGTTTCTCTTTTTGGTAAACAACTTGAGAATCCATCCCGATTTCTGGTTGTAGAATTTCCATTCGGTTTTAAAATCGCCATACTGTGTTTCAATAAAAGAAGTTAGGGTATCAAGTAACTGTTTGGCGTTGCCCAAGTCGTAGGCCAACATGGTATCATCGGGCTGTATGAATTTTTCGGTGTATAGGCTTGCTGACATAATGGTGCGGTTTTGTTATTAGAAATCAATTTGGTTAATGAGAACCCAAAAATAGTATAGCGGAGTGACAGCCCTATGTCAGCAGAATATCTTGTTAAAGGTATTTTATTAAAAGAGCAATCTAAATAATGAAACCTTAATTTGATTTGTCGGCAGCGGTAATAAACTGATTTGGCGTGGTGTTGTAAGCATAGTCTATAAGTGTAACAATTTCCGTGTTCTTGTCGAAATCAACACGAAGCCACCCAAAATAGATGGAGCCATTAATGTTGTTCTGAATGGCAACTACTTGAGGCGAGTTACTCCATGAGCCCTCATAAGTTATTTGTCCATTAGTTAGAGTGTTTCTTATAACAAGGGCGTTATGGTCGCTTGTCCAGCGTTGGTCGTTATTTAAGGAGGAGTCAATAATAGCACCAGCAGGTTCTGGAACAAGAAAGCCCATACTCAAGAAATTTTCAGGTATAGCTACTCCTGCTTTTATTTGATTATATCCAATTGGATTAATGCCTGCGTATAGTCTGTCCCCCTTACTGCCAGCCGTTAGTTCAAGGAATATTGTGAAGTCAACTTGTCCATCGTTTGTTATATCAAGTATAATGGGCAATGGCTCCCCCGCTCTAACTGTTCTTCCATCGGCTTTGTAAACCAATGTGTTTTCTTTGTTGGTTGTAAAGCTAATTTGATTCCCATAAGCAACACCTGTATTACTCCTAGCGAAAGCCCTAACGTAGTATTGTTGGTTGGCCTGCAAATTTGTAATGAGGCTAGTGAACGGCTCTTCTCCTTGTCCATTGGTGGTTTTTGTTTGAAGCGTAATTGTGGGGTTGGGTTTTGTGTCCCAGCACACACCTTTCTCTTCAATGAGTTGCCCGTTGTTTCTAATTTCTGTTCCTCCAGAATAGGCCGATTTAGTGGTGATGTTAGAGATTGCTACAGTTTGTATTGAGGGGAGAACTTGTTCATTATCTGTTTTGCTACACCCCAAGAATAGTGTTGCTTGAAGGAGGAATATAAGCAGAAACGGTTGTCCTTTTATCATCACTTTAAGATTAGCTTTTAACTTGATAATTGGTTTTGCTTGCCATAAAACCTGCTAAAAATACAAATACCTCGCCCGATGTGAACCACAATCTAGCAGCAATGGCAATGGTGGTGGCTAGCTCAATGGGCACGCCAAACGTGGTTAGTCCAAGGGTTATAATTCCTTCGCGTACCCCCAATCCTCCAGGAACAATTACCGCAATTAGTCCAAGCGTTACGCTTAGAGGGAAAACAAAGGCAACTAGCGGCGATATGGATGGCGATATTGCGCTTACAAACAGGTAAAAGCCGCTACTCCACAAAGCCCAATACAAAAGAATAACTCGGGTCATGGGAAGCGCTTCGGCAAAGGTAACTGGAGGTATAATGAATTCCCGTTTAAAGATAAGCTGAAAAAGGTACTCCGCTAAACGGCGTAGCCAGCCCGAGAAATTAAACAGGGTAAGCCCAATTATTAGCACTAGAACAAGTGCAATTAGCCCGTGTGTGCCTGTGGGGCCAAATATTATGGCAAGCGATAGTAGTAGCCCAAGCCAAATGTAAACTAGCTGCTCTTTTAACGATACAAACGAGGTCATTTTTAGCGAATGCCCTTCCAATGATACCTTTGATGCGCGACCCAGTATAACCCATATCTTGCCTGGAATAAACTTGGCAAAAACCGATAGTCCGTGTGAGCTTAATGCGCTTTTGTAGGGTATAACAATGCCATGTATCTTAAGTGCTCGTTGCCAGCTTAACGCGCTGGATAGGAATCCCATCCAGAGCAATAACGTTGATGCTACAAGTTTTACGGGGTTAACCTGTAGCGCGGCAATGCTCAGGTAATCGTACTGGTACAGGTAAACCACCAGAAAAATTAGCCCGATGTAGATTAGCGCATTGAAAAAGAGCTTACGCACAGCTATCGTAGGTGTTTGTTGTTATCCATATCAAACCACATGGCAAATAGTATAAACTGTATGCCCATTATTACAGCGAACATCCAAGCAAGAAAGTTAACCTTTGGAATGTGGTTAAAGGCTATCCAAAAGTACATAAAGCGAACAAATAGTGGGATACTAGCAGCCATTAGGAAAAAACCAAAGAAGTAGAAGAAGACCAGAGGGTGGAAATCTCGAATTACATATTTCTCCTTAAGCCTAAAAAAGAACTGCTTTATGAGTAGCCAGCCAATGGTAAACACAACATGGTGAACCTTCATCTTACTCTTTTCGCCAACGTTGTAAACGGGTTTGGTAATAATGTCGCGTACCCTAAAGTTGTATATGTTAAGTCTTACCAAAAGGTCGTTGGGCTGTCCGTAACGTTTGTACATCTTGTCCCAATCAATTAGCTGCAAGGGCTCCTTTCCAATGGCTGTGTAGCCGCTTTGCGAATCGGCGATGTGCCAGTAGCCCGATGCTATTTTGGTTAGCAACGATAGTATGGAGTTGCCAAAGTACCTAACCTTAGGTATTTGGTTGAAGGCATCGCCGTAGAATAGCCTGTTGGTTTTGGTGTAATCGGTTTCACCGTTAACAATAGGCTCTATTAGTTTAGGCAGCTCATCTGGATCCATTTGTCCGTCGCCAGCCATAACCACGGCAATATCCATGTTGTTATCCCTAGCCCATTTGTACCCCGAGGCAATGGCTCCGCCCACACCTTGATTCTTATCGTGCTTAATAAGCACCACTTTGGGGTTATCCTGCTGTGCACGTTCTATAACCTTTACTGTGTTGTCGCGGCTAACATCGTCAATAACAACAATGGCATCAATATAATCGGGAATGGTTGCAATAACCTGCTCTATTTGCGACTCCTCGTTGTAGCAGGGCACTACAACTGCTATTTGCTTATTCTGATACATCCTCAGTAGATATTATTTTAACCCTGTTGCGGGTAATGGTAATGGTTAGATCATCGAAAAAGGCATCTCCTTCCCCTGGGTTCCACACAAAAATGCTTAGGTTTTTTGCTTCTGGTTCTTTTGATATGGTTAGGGAGTGGGTAATTTTTACCCATCCGCTTAGTGTGTCTATAGTGCCTTCTGCTTTTGAGTGGAAAAAGTCACCATAATCTTTAGATGCAAGGGCCAGTACACCCTTGCTGCCAATATCCTTCTTTAGTACCGATGCGGTGACTATATCCCCTGGCATTACCTCTATGGACGATGTTAGTCCGTAGGGATTACTGGTGTTAAGCCTTATGCTGTGCTTGCCCGAATGAGCAATAGTATCGGTAATATTTGCGCTCTGGCAAAAGTTACTGCTCTCCTTAGCGTGGTTGAGACATCTTTTTGTAATTCCTTCTAGATTGCAGAAGTAGTGGTACAGGGTATCCGTAATTTGAACCAACCTTTTGGGATGATGTTGCCCATCTATTCGGAATACTTTCAGGTTGTTGTACTCTGCTATAAGGTTTGATGTAAATGGCTTTATGAATGGTCGCTCCTCAATGGTTGTGCTGTAGTTGGTAACAATAAGGAACCTTGCTCCAAGCGCAATGCGTCTCTGTATACCTATGCTATCGCCGGCTTGGCCATATATCAATGTCCAACCTTTCCTGTTTATCAGGTTTAGCGTGTAGTTAGGGGTTCTATCGGGTAGGCTAATGATGTAATCGTTGGGGAGTATTCCAAGCGGTTCGGCATAGCTGGTAAACTCTCTAAAATCATAAAACTGCCGATGTTCCTGATTCATCCATCCCTCGTAACGGGTATGTTGCCTTCTTCTGGTGTAATCAACGGTGGCTATGGTTAGTCCAGCAATGGCAATGGTGGCAATTATTGTACTTGTGTACTTTGCATGCTGTCTGTAGGCTAACTCAAATGCCGTTATTAGCAGAAAGATTGGGAAAATGTATAGGTTGATGAAGTAGTAATCGTGATCGAAAAAAGCACCAATCCAAAGCGCCATGTAGGCCAATGTACCAAGTAGAGTAAATACCGTTAGGGCTAGCAGTAGCTTGTTGGCGCGTTTTATAAAAATCAGCAGGTATGTAAATGCTGCTAGAAAGATTCCTGCGGCTACTTTGCTGTATAGATGCGGTACCCACATTATCTTTACTTGGTGAATCACATCGGCAATGCTGCACCCAGCGCACTCTGAGAAATCCCAAATAGGACAAGTTCTCATGGAAAAGTAGCTGGTCTGATGCTCGTGGTTGTACTTCCAAGCCCATACATACCATGCAGCTGCAATTACAAACGATACAAGAAAGGGTAGTGCGTCCCTAATGGGCATTGGGAATACCTTACCTGAATTTTTCCCCAGCCTAAGGCCAATAATCTCCAGAAACCAAACCCCAGCAAGGGCAAATAGGCTCATGAAAGCGGTTATCTTTAGTAATCCTCCCAGAAGAAAAAATAGCGCAGTTAGGTATAGCTGCCATCTCTTTTGCGATACTTGCCATCTAAAGAACAGCGCCCAGCCAATTACAACAAATAGCAGCGCTGGAACATCGGGAAGGTAGCTGTTTCCGTAGAACGTAATAACGGGTGTGCTTATAATAATAAGCGCAAGAGCACCGCTGGCAATCTTATTGCCAATTAGTGTAAGCGCAAAAAGGTACAACCCAATGGCTCCTGCAGTAAATATAAGTGTCCATACGCTTCTGTAAACCCACGGATGGTTGCCAAAAATCTTGTACAGCCCAGCAATAGTATAGTACAGATACGGGCACTCCGATGTGGCATAGCCACTAGTTCCGCCATCGGCATGTAGGTTGTGAATCTCGGGTTGGAAAAAGTTCATCCCATTTTGGTAGTAGTTCTGGGCAATGGATACGCAGTCCGATTGCCTCCATAGGTGGGTTGATTGTGGCGGTTCGTTTAGCAAACCAATGTAGCCATACACGCTAAGTAGGGCTAAAAGTGTTATTGTGAATGCGATGATGTGGTGCTTGCTGATGATCTGCTTAAAACTATTCATTGGGATTATAGACAATTAGCTGTTGCGTGTTTTACGAATCAAATATAGCAATTCAAGGTTAGACGTTAGATGTTAGACGTTAGATATTAGACAAAGGATGGACTAAACACTAAATCCCAGACACCATACACTAACCCTGCTAGCGAAACAACTATTAATAGCTCAACGCTTTTTCTGTGGCTATCGGGTTGCAATTTTCAATGTATCTATTCGTTAATTGGGGCATAATACTCATATTTGTGTATATTTCATTAAGGGCACAACACATGTCGCAGCTAATTTCGGTAGTAGTATCGGTGTATAACGAGCAGGAGTCGCTTTTCTTGTTTTGGGATGCCATTAAATATTTGCTTCAGCCACAAGGGCAGGAGACTAGGTACGAGATAGTTTTTGTTAACGATGGCAGTACCGATGCGTCCGCATCAATTCTCGACTCGCTCGTTTTGCAGAGCGATAGCGTGCGCGTGGTGCACTTTAGCCGAAACTTTGGCCACGAGGCCGCTATGCTGGCTGGTATTTGCCATGCCAAGGGCAATGCAGTTATCTGCATGGATTCCGATTTGCAGCACCCTCCAACGATTCTTCCCGATATGGTTGCCCGCTTTTCACAAGGCGATGAGGTGGTAACCATGGTTTGCAACCGTAGAGCCGATGGCGGATTACGCAAGCGCATAACATCTAAGTTTTTCTACTGGATAATAAATAAACTCTCCGATGGGCAGTTTGAGCCCAACGCCTCCGATTTTTTCTTGATATCGAGACGCGTTGCGCAAATTGTAACCACCAATTACCCCGAGCGCACCCGCTTTTTAAGGGGGTTAATACAATCGGTTGGGTTCCGAAAATCAACCATAGAGTTTGAGGCTCCTGCAAGGGTTGCAGGAAAAAGCAAGTACTCGCTCACAAAGCTATTCTTCTTCTCGCTATCGGCCATTGCATCTTTTTCGCATGTTCCGTTACGATTAGGCGTTGCCCTTGGCTTTATTTTTGGGATGCTTAGCCTGCTGGTTGGTGTTTACTCCTTGGTGATGAAGTTTTTGGGTGAGCCATTCTCTGGCTATACAACTCTTGTGGTGCTGCTCAGCTTTGGATTCTCGTTGCTGTTTATTGTGGTGGGCATTATTGGGGAGTACCTTGGTTACATCTTTAACGAGGTAAAGCACCGCCCTCCCTACATTGTGGATAGGATTGAGGGGGGAAAATAGATTTGAGACGTTAGACTTTAGATGCTAGATGGTCGGTTTTTGTATGTGTTGAGAGATAATCATTAATCTGCTCCCTAATATTTCTAGTTGTAGCAGAAACGTATAGCAACGATAAAGGTGTTGAGCAACCCAACACCTTTATCGTTTAATATCGCTACTCAATTTTCTTTAGGCTATAGTCGTCGAAGTAGGCATCTTTACCTGTGGTGTTCATTACAAAAACTACCAGAAGGCTATCGGGATAGTCCTTGTTTATTTTAAGGGTGTAGGCAATGCGTTCCCAATCCCCGTCGGTTTCAATGGGTTCTTTCGCTGCAAGGAAAAACTTCTTAGGATCGGGCGACGACATAGTAAGAACAGCCTCCGTGGGAGCATTCCTGTCGCGCCAAATGCTTACTTCGTAGGTGTCGCCAACCTTAACGCCGAACCTATGGGCTAGGGCGTACATGGCGCTTTTCCCCGTTTTAACGGAATGGCTACCCGAACGCGATTTTTCCGTGCTTTGTGCTTTACCTCCATCAAGAAGAATACCCTCTTGGTTTGATAAGTACTTGCCAGCATCTGCACTAAGGCTCTCCATATCGCACGAGAGCTCATTAACAACCGTTGTGGCCATGTTTCGTTCGGGAACATATATACCCTGCTTGGCTTTTGAGTTATCGAGTCTAACTAGGTATTTGCTAAGCATGGGGTGCTTGTGAAGCCTGCCAAACTGAAGCCAGTATGCCTCTTTGGTCATGGAGTCCCAGTGAATGGCTCCATAGTAGTACTGGAAGTTTTGAAAAAGACCGTGTGCCGTAAGTAGCACTGTAAGAGCAATGGTTGTAACCTTAATATATCTTTTTATGCTAATACCCTTTGCTATTAGTGCGGTTAGGGGAAATGCCAGAAAGGCGTATGACTCTATCATGGCACGTTGGCCAAACCCTCCTCCGTACCACCAGTTCCACCAGGAGAGTATAACGTAAACATTGGCAACAACAAATAGGGTTATGCTAAAAAACTGCTTGCGGTAGTGCTTGTAGGTAGTAACTAGTCCCAAAATGGCGAAAAGCATTATTGGGGTGTACACAAACCAGCCCTTGCGGTAGCTGAATAGCCCATCGGTGATGTGGGGGTTGGAGAAGAAGAAGCCTGCGTCATTACCGTACGAGAAGTAGAACCAGTTTCCTGTAAGGAATTTCCAGTAAACCATTTGTGGAGTCCAAACCAAAAGGCCACACAGCCCAAAAATAAGAACGTATTGCCACTCTTTTAGGAAAAACACAAATCGTTGACCTAGTTCGCGTATTGAGGTTACTCCATAAAAGCCAAAGAATAGAACAACCAGAATATTGGTAGGCCTAATAAGGCTAATAAGCCCCATTAGTAAGCCTATGATTATTGTTCGGCCAATGGTTTGCTTCTCCCACCACTTATGCGTAAAGTAAAATAGTGCTGCGTATAGCGAGAAGCTGTACCCGTGCGACATAGGAGCTTCGGCTGTTAAATAGTGTAATAGGTTTGTGCCTATAACAACAGCCAGAAGTCCAAGGGTTGTTGCCGTTTTGCTGAAGTAGAGTAGCAATACCTTTCGTAGTAGAATTAGCCCTATAATAAGGTAGAATAGCACCGAGAACTGGAGCATAATTTGGTATGGTACAGAGTATCCATCGGCAACATAGCCGCCAGCCAAAGCCCACGCATGTCCTATAAGAAAAAAGGGGAGGTATAAAAAGGCCAATCCCATGCTTGTAACAATAACCTTACTGCCATTGGGTGCTGTGCCTGGCCAGTAGTTCTTTATGTACTCCTGAGGTGCTGCTTTTGTAAAGTCTAGGGTTAAATCGTTATGGATTATTGTTGCGGGAAGGTATGCGTAATACGATTTTACATCCCACTCAATAATCTGGCCATCGTTGCCCCAGTTCCACATTTTCCTGTTATTATTAAGAAACGTAACAAACAGTGCAACTACTAATATTACTAGAATAGTTGGGTCTTTTAGTTTCAGAAAAAGATAATTGCGCATAGTTTTATTAATCCTAAGGGGTGTTATATATAACTTAATTATTAATTACATATTGTAGTTAGGCTTTTTATTCAACCTTAAATCTTAATGTAACGGTTTCACCCTCGTCGTCAACAACGGTAAGGGTGTGCTTCCCCTTTGGTGGTTGGGTACTTAGCTTGTGGAAGCGGGTGGTTGAGCCTAGGTAGGTGTCGTTTAGGTGCCAGTACAGCGTAGCATCGGGTCTGCTATGTGCTGCTTCAAGTACCACGTAGCCAAACTTGCCATTAAGGTCAACGGGTACGTTAATTACCGCATTGTTGGTGCGGGGGTAAAGAATGGCTATGGGGTTACGCCCCTCGGTGGGCTTGCATCCATCAAGGTAAGGTGGCAGCGGTCTGTAGTGCGGGTTTTTGCTTTTGTAAAACCATTCCATTGCTGGTGGCAGTACAAACCAGGAAACGTGTTGCATCTGCGATGGGCTAACGCACTGGTCGGTAACTCTGTGCGTTCCCTCTCTATTAAGGTGTATTAGCGTATGGTATGGGCAGGCGCTGGTGTTAAGGCCTGCTGTAGGGATAAAAACCGTGTCAATGGGGTCGCAAAACTCGCTAGCGCGATGTCCGCTTAGCCTGCAAACAGGCACCTGCTGCATATCGTCAATGGGCATTTGGAACCATGGCGATGGAGGGAGCAACCCAAACACATCAAACAGGATGGGTGCTGCTGCCGATACGCCAGTTAGATCGGGTCGTCCCTCGCCGCTGGCATTGCCAGCCCAAACGGCAACAACGTGCGTAGGGTTTACTCCCACAGCCCATGCATCCCTGTGCCCGTAGCTGGTTCCTGTTTTCCATGCTATGGAGCGCGACGATATAAAGTATTTCCATCCCGATAGCTCATCGGGGCGCGATACCTCCTTCATAGCGTCAAAGGTGAAGTATATGGATGCCGCATCAAGGGCTACATGCTCAACAGTAGGGCTGCTGCTAGTAATTTTCTGCTGCTGGAGGTAATGCGGTGGGCGTAAATCGGAAGGAGCATAGCGACTCTCTAACTCGTTAAAGCGGTTAACCCAGCGGGCTAGGCTGGCGTATATGCCTGTTAAATCCCATAGGGTTGCCTCTGCGCCTCCCAGAATAAGGCTAAGTCCATAGTGGTTAGCGGGTTGGCTAAGGGTGGTAAGCCCAAGGTGTTTTAGCTTAGTATGAAAGCGCTCAACGCCGTACTGCTGTAGCATTCGCACCGATGGCACGTTTAGCGATCGCGATAGCGCATTCGAGGCTGGAACGGCACCATCGTAGGTAGGAGCGTAGTTTTTTGGGGTGTAGCCGCCAATTTGTGTGGGGATATCGGCCACTAGGGTGTGGGGCAGAAGCATCCCCTCGTTAAGCATCGATGCGTACAGCAGCGGCTTTAGTATGCTACCAGTGCTTCGGGGTGCGCGAATAATATCAACCTGATTCCCATTGTCGGTTCCAAGGGGCTTGGTGTTGCCAACGTAGGCAATAACCCTACCAGTAGCTACCTCGCAAACCAGCACAGCAGCGTTGTTTATGGAGTTCCCAGCCAGCTCACGACCGTGCCTATTCACTATCTCCGTTGCTCGTTCCTGTAGTGAGCGGTCGATGGTGGTTCTTACCATTTTACCTTCAAATCCATCGGCAATGGCTCGGGTTAACAGGTGTGTAGCCGTTTGGGGTAGGGGCATTGGTTCACCCGGAAGTGGTTCTTGTAGGGCTAGGTTATATGTTAGGGAGTCTATCCTTTGTGCAGCCAGAAGTTTGCCGAGTAGTCTATCTCTTTTTGCTCTAAATATCTCCTGGTTTTTCCCTGGAAAAACTAGCGCAGGAGCATTGGGTAGAACCGCCAGTGCAGCGCTTTCGGCCCAGCTTAAATGTTCTGGTTGCCTTTGGAAGTACCGCCACGATGCTGCGCTAAGCCCAACAACGTTTCCTCCAAACGGGGCGTGCGATGCGTAAAGGTTTAGTATTTCGTTTTTTGAGTAGGAGCACTCCAATCTAAGGGCATAAAAAATCTCTATTAGCTTTTCCTTAACTGTTCGGCTCTTGTCTTTTCGCCATAGCCTTATAGTTTGCATAGTTATGGTGCTTCCTCCACTTACAATGCGCTTAGCCTTTATGTTTTGTATGGCTGCTCTTACTATGGAAAGTGGATTAACCCCTATGTGATAGTAAAAGTGCTTGTCCTCGAACATTACAATGCACTCCTTAAACTTGGTGGGCAGACTGTCGGTTTCGGGGAATCGGTACTGCCCATCGTTGGCAATAGTTGCAGCTAGTAGCTCGCCGTTGGTATCGGTAATCACCGTGCAAGTTGGGCTGGTAAATAATTTTTTTGGTAGCGCTAGGTAGGTGAGTGTTACCAAAACAAGCAGCGTTATGATTGCTGCCGTAATACGAGGATGTTTTTTTATTACTAAGGGTAGCTGCATATTTTTACCAACAAAGAGTGTTGCGCTTTACTTTTAGATTGTTTGTAAAGGTAGTAATTTGCCTGTAATCACCATTTGATGGGCGTTTTAAAGGGTGGTGAAATCAACCAGAATTTTTTTTGAAAAAAAGTGAGCTTTGCCATAGGGTAAAATCAGTTTAGTCTATCATATGAGTGTAAAGGCAGAAAAGTTGATATGAAAGTTGTTTCACTTTAACCTTTACACTTTAACCTTGTTCCCTTTAACCTTNNTTGTTAAACATTTAATGGGGTTGAGCTTAGTAGCAGCAATGCTTGTTCCGTCTGTTACTGCATTAGCACAAGCCGAAGCCTCTTTTGTAACAGTAACTGGTGTTGTAAAAGATGAGAACACCCGCAAGGAGGTTCCCTTTGCCAGCATCTCCATTCCTGGTACCCATATAGGAACTGTGGCCAATGCCGATGGTGAATTTACTTTAAAAGTCCTAAAATCGCTCAATGCCACCGATTTTGAGGTTACCCATATTGGTTACCTTAACAAGAGGTTCAATATTGAGGAGGCTCTTAAGAATGGCAAAACCTACTACATTGCCCCTCACTCTGTGCCCTTAAAGGAGGTAGTTGTTCGTCCGGAAGATCCCGAGTCCATTATTAGAGGTGCTCTTACTAACGTGAAGAAGAACTATAGCGAGAATCCCAATATCCTTGTGGGCTTTTACAGAGAGTCTATTAAGCAGAAACGCGACTATGTTTCCATTTCCGAAGCGGTTATTGATGTATACAAAGGCGCATACCAAAAGGAGTTTGACAACGACCGTGTAAGGATTTACCGTGGACGCAAAAGCGGCGATGTTAAAAAGGCCGATACCCTTGTTGTAAAGCTACAGGGTGGCCCACACATTGCTATGCTTCTTGATATTGTTAAGAATCCCTATGTACTTCTTGATCCCGAAATGCTGCGGTATTATTCATATGAGGTGCTTGATTTGGTTAACATCGATAACGAGATGAACTATGTTATTGGCTTTACACCAAGGGTTGAACAGGATTTTCCTTCGTATACTGATAAAGTAAAAGTTAGCACAGCGTGGCGTGCCATTCCACCAAAGGCTGAACTGGATTTTCCTTTGTATATGGGTAAAATTTATATCACTACAGAGTCGCTTGCAATTTCTATGGTTGAGTTTTCAATGGATTTGTCTGACCCAGACAAGGCTGCGCTTCAGTTTGTTAGGAGGAAACCTGCTGGCTTGCGCTTTACTCCAACAGCAGCCACATATCTTGTAACCTATAAGAAGCAGAATGATAAGTACTTCCTAAACTACATCCGTACCGAGGTTGCCTTTAAGTGTAAGTGGAACCGTAAAATATTCAGCTCTAATTACACCATAATGTCCGAAATGGCCATAACCGATAGGCAGTTGGATGGCGTAACCCGCTTCACATCTAAGGAGTCGCTTAAATCAACAGCAGTGCTTGCCGATATGGTTCCTGTTTTCTTTGCCGACGATTTCTGGGGCGAGTATAACGTAATTGAACCCGAGGAGTCTATCCAATCGGCCATTAAGAAGATTAATCGCAAGCTTAAGAGAGACGGGAATTAAAGTCCCCCAGCCACCCCACGCCATAGTGTTTAGTTTGGGTTTGCATACGGAAAGCACTTTTAGCTGTGAGAGGTTAAACTTAGGTGCCCTTTTGCAAAGAGTAAATAAAATGGGTTGTGGGGTGGTACTCTCTTAATCTGTAACTATCTTTGTTTTACATTTACCTCATTATGCCGTTAGCTCATATCTCTAGTCAGAAAAGGATTCAGAAAGGCGACCTTAAGGAGTTCGAAACGCTGTTCAAGTGTTACTACGAGCCTCTTTGCAGGTACGCCAACTCCTTTGTTAAGGATATGGATATGGCAGAGGAACTGGTTCAGGAGTTCTTTTACAACTACTGGAAGAATAGGGAGAGCATCACCATTCAGCTGTCGCTAAAATCGTACCTGTACCGCTCCATACGTAACAGCGCATTAAGGTATTTAGAGCATTTGGCGGTTAGGCAGCGTTACGCCGATTCGGTTAAGGCTTCCGTTAGCGAAACCGATACCCTAACCCCAACCGACGAGTTGGAGCTCACAGAGCTTAACCGAGTGATTGAGGATACCCTTAACCAACTACCCGAAAGGTGTAGAGAGATTTTTACACTTAGCCGTTTCGAGGGGCTTAAGTACCACGAAATTGCCGATGCCCTTTCAATCTCCGTTAAAACCGTTGAGGCCAACATGGCAAAGGCATTGCAGCTATTTAGGAAGAACTTGCAGCAGTACGATAGACTGGCTGTATAACTTAGGTTTACAGAAATATTATTTTGATATGAATACTACAGAGGGTAACATACTAGATTTTGAAATCGTCGCTCGCTATTTGGCAGGGGAGATGACTGGCGATGAGGTTGCTCTTTTCACCGAACAGCTTAACCAATCCCCTGAGAAAAGAAAAATGGTAGAAGAGATGGAGTTACAGTGGAACGCATTGGGGGAATACCGTAAAAAACAACATGTGAATACAAGTAAAGCTTGGGAAAAGCTATCCGGACGTTTGGAACAGGAGGATCTTATTCCCACCACTATGCCCGTTCAAAGAAATCGCTTTATGCAATCGTTAGTGCGTGTAGCGGCTATTCTTGTGGTGGTAATTGGTGTGGGTAGCCTATTGTACTATGCAGCAAATAGCACAACCAATCAGTCTATGCTTAGCACTGTTACTGGTGCCGAGGATTTTACTCTGGTACAAACCCTCTCCGATGGTTCGGTTGTTTACCTTTCGCACGATACTAAACTATTGTACCCAAAGGAGTTTGTTAGAGCCGAGCGGAATGTTGAGCTAAACGGTGAGGCCTTTTTCGATGTGGCTCACAATGCTAGCAAGCCCTTCACCATTGAGACCGAAACAGCCATAGTAGAAGTGCTAGGTACTGCCTTTAACGTTAAATCGGCATCGAAAAGCAATTTTGAGCTACTTGTTGAGCGGGGGAAGGTTCGCGTTACCCTTAAAGCAAATCCAGAGCAGAGCCAAATTGTGGTGGCTGGCGAAATGGTTACCCTTGTAAATAATAAGCTCAATAAGTCTCAAGCAAACATTGCTGCGGCTAAGTGGCGCACCAATAAAATGCAGTTTAAGGATGAGAGCCTAGCCAACATTCTTAAGGTAATAAACGCAAATTACGGAAGTAATATAACGGTTAGCAATGCCCAACTGGCAAACAGGCGCTTAACCGTTACCTTTTACAACAACTCCCTTAGCACCATTGTGGAGCTTATTTCATTAACCCTAGGCGTAGAGGCTCAACAAACCGATTCAACCATAGTACTTATCCAAAAGTAGCGTGATTAGAATAGGCGTACACCGCATATGCTCCCCGTTTTGCAAGCAGGTACTAGTTGCTCTGCTTTTGCTTCTTTTTATTGATGCCAAGGCACAGAATAACGTGTTGGAAAGTGAGATTACGCTTAACGTTTCCCGCGTAACGCTTTACGAGGCACTTAACCGCATTACCGACCTAACAGGGTACTTCTTTATTTACGATAGCAAGGATGTGGATAGCGATAAGCGTGTAAAAGTATCGGCAGCCAACAAACCATTACAGGAGGTGCTAGGCTTGCTGCTTAACGATGCAGACCTTCATTTTAGGGTTATCGATAAGCATATCCTAATATATCGTGAAATTACCGTTGCTACTATTGTCCCCAAGGAAAAAACAAAGCAAACCGATTCTCTTGTAACATATAGGATTAGGGGGCGCGTGTTCGATAAGGAGGATCGTAAGCCTATGCCCTACGTGTCGGTGGGCATAACCTCTGCTGCGGTAGGGACCATTACCAATGCTGAGGGGTACTTTGTGCTAAACGTTTCGCCCAAGCATTTGCAGGAGTCCATAACGCTCTCGCATCTTGGGTATAGGAGTCAGTCGTGGCCAGTATCGCTACTTGTAGATCAGGCAGTCGATATTTACCTCGAAACCGAATTCATATCCCTGCAAGAGGTTATCATTCGCAACTACGACGCCAGATCCATTGTCCGTAAAGCATTTCAGGAGCGCTTTGAAAATTACAGCGATCATCCAACCTACCTCACCAGCTTTTACCGCGAAGGGGTATGCAAGGATAAGCGCTACATAAACTACTCCGAAGCCGTATTTAATATATATAAGGCACCCTACGGTAATACGTTCGATCGCGATCAGGTAAAGCTACTTAAGTCAAGGCGTATCAACAGCGCACGTCCAGAGGATACGCTTGTGGTTAAAATTAAATCGGGGGTTGGGAATAGTCTCGAACTAGATTTGGTGAAAAGCCTACCTGATTTTTTCGATCCTGCTTACTTCGATAACTACACATACTCGCACGTTGATATCATTACTATGGATTCCCGCACCGCATTTGTCATTAGCTTTGTGCAGAAGGAGCATATCAACGAACCACTGTATAAGGGCTTGCTCTACATAGACGATAGCTCCTTTGCCATTCTTGGTGCCGATTTTCAGATAAACCAGATTTACGTAACACGCGCTAGCCGCTTTTTAGTTGTAAAGAGCAGCGCAAAGTACAGAACCAAGCCCGTTAGCGTAAAGTATAGCGTGCGCTACCAGCAGCACAACGGTGTTTACTACCTTAAGCATGTGCGGGGCGACCTAAAGTTTAAGGTTCGTAGGCGTGGGCGCGTATTCTCAATCGATTACGATGCCTTTCTCGAAATGGCAACCATTGGCATAGATACCCTAAATGTTGAGCGCTACCGCCGCAGGGAGCTCTTTAGCCCCAATGCCGTTTTCTCCGATCAAAACTTCTCATACGACGATAAGTTCTGGGGAAGTTTTAACTTTATTACCCCCGAATCCAACGTTCTGGAAGCGCTAAACGACATAAAACCCATGGTTGAGCGTATGGAGAAGGAGTAACGAACCTCCTTGTATGGTTCTGTGTCTGTAGTCAATCATCAAATTAGAAGTGAATATTTCATTTTTTATTTGCATCTTCATTATTGTTTCTTCTTGGTTTAAGCATTACAAAACCATTATATAAGTAGGAATGAACTAATAATGATTGATGCTAAATTACTGTATGATAGTTTTGTTACGGTATATACTGTTGTATTTATTCTATCTAATATTGGGCTTTGGCTCAACACTTAAACTAATACTATAAAACCACTATTCATGAAAAGAGCCATTGTAATTATGTGTGTAAGTATCCTTGTTTGGGGATGTAATAAAAAAGGTGATTCGCCTATTACTATTGCTGTTAAGTCCGATTCGCCAGATATTGCTTTGGCTCAACTTTATACGGCAGACACAACCTACACCGATTCTTTACATCAGGGGTATTCCTGTTTTACTATTCCTGCTTGTAAATCGGGATATGTTACTCTTAATTTGGGGCAAAGCATTCCTCTTTACGTAGAGTCTGATGATAGCATTTGCATCAAAATCAGTGTGGATGAGGTTTTGTTCTCAGGCTTGGGTTACGAAGAAAGTGAGTTTCTGCATAGCAAAAAAAAGTTGATTGACGCATTGGGTTTTAATGATCCACGTAAAATAGATATAGCGCTATTCTCTTCGGAGCCAGAGGTATTTGTACATAAAATAGATAGCGTAAAGCGGCTTAGGACTAATCAGCTAAAGGAAGCAGAAAACCTGTCGGAGCCATTCGTTTTAGTAGAGCAGCAGTTAATAAAGTACTTTGGTGTCAATCAATTATTTGGTTATCCTTCATTTCATGAGATGCTAACCGGAAGTAAGCCCAGCCTACCCAACAATTACTTCGATTTTACCAATAGTGTTGAGCCCAATAGGGCAGAACTGTACCAATTTAAGGACTACCAACAGGCCATTCGGTCTCTTCTGTCGCATCGCGCCCAAACGTTTGCCCAAAAGTACGCCTTGGCAAAGGAACTAATAACTGATACCTCATTCTTTGAAGAGATTATGTTTTGGGATCTTTATAGTTATATAAACTTCAATGGAACTCATGATATAGACTCAATTTGCAAGGAGTTTATGGCGTTGCAACGCAATGGTGAACGAAAAGAGGCGCTACTCACAAAGTATCAGGGATGGCAACGGCTTGCAAAGGGAGAGGTCGCTCCCGATTTTGAAATAAGTAACGAGAAGGGTAAGCCTGTTCGCCTATCTGATTTTAGGGGTAAGGTCGTTTATATTGATTGCTGGAGCTCGTTTTGCGGCCCTTGTATAGCAGAGATGCCTGCAATGAAAAATCTCATTGCCGCATTTGAGGGGAGAAATGTTGTTTTTATATCTATCTCGGCCGATACCGATACGCAGCGCTGGCTATCAAAGGTTAAGGAGTTTGGACTTGATGCAGTAAATCTATGTACTCAGGGTGCAAAGCATAAGTTTAATCAGGATTATATGGCAAAGGCCTTTCCTAGATACATTCTTATTAATTCAGAAGGGATAATTGTAAATGCTACCGCTAACAAACCCTCCGAGGCAAAGTTGCAGATAGAGGCATTGCTATAGCTCTATTGTATCTCATGTGTGAGGATTCATCTTAAAGTATTTGGTGTGAGAATAAGGGTGTTCCTTTCGATACTATTCAATTTTGCTTTTAGCGTATGCTTTGGGCAGGTTGATTTCTTTACGCAGCTTGCCGATTCGGCCATGACGCTAACCCGCCAGCGGGTAACCTACGACCCGTCGTACTTTCGCATTGCCTATCCCAATGGCGATGTTCCCTCCCATAAAGGCGTTTGCACCGATGTGGTTATTAGGGCATACCGTAAGCTTGGCATCGATCTACAAAAGGAGGTGCACACCGATATGCAGGCAAACTTTAGCCTTTATCCTCGTAACTGGGGCTTATCAAAACCCGACAAGAACATTGATCATAGGCGGGTACCAAATCTTATGATCTTTTTTAAACGTCACGGTCAAATGCTTAGCCTATCCAGTAGCCCTGCAGATTATCGCCCTGGTGATATTGTGTGCTGGGATTTGGGTGGTGGATTGGTTCACATTGGGCTGGTTTCCAACAAAAAAGTGCCTAGTGGGGAGCGTTACCTCATTATTCATAACATTGGCGCAGGGCAAGTTGCAGAGGATGTTCTCTTTAGCTATAAAATAATTGGTCACTATAGGTACAAAAAGTAGCACTTCCCTGTGTAAACTAGTTTTACGCTGCAAAAGGGCTACCTTATAATTGCAGTTCTTTCACGGAAAATGTAATTTGTAAAGAATTACTAAATAGTTACTGCAATGAAATGTAAGCTAACTCTTTGTTGGGTGGTAATGCTTTGGGGTGCAAGCTTTAGCGTAGGCTATTCTCAGGATAGATACCTGTTGGTGGTTGATGTGCAAAGCATGTTCTACAACGATGCACCCTTAGTCCCCCATGCCGATACAATGCTCAGCAGTATAAATGAGGTAATACAAAGCTTCGATCCCCAAAAGGTGGTTTACGTTCTGGCAAAGGGTAGAGTGCTTTCCATTTCCTTTAAGGGGATAAAGGTGGAACCAATGGACTCAATGCCAGTTCTGGATTCCAACCTGCTGGTTGTAAGCAGCTATCGCTTTACAAAGGTAAAAGCCGATGCCTTTTCCGTTGATGCACTAAACCAATTCTTTGCGCAACGGAATGTTAAGGATATTGTGGTGGTTGGGCTTATTGCCGAGGAGTGCATTTATAGCACAGCCTTGGGCGGATTAAGGAAAGGGTATAACATGTATGTTGTCCCTAATGCTCTTGGAAGCAGGTCGCAAAAGAAAAAGGCACAAACCATTAAAAAGCTCATTAAGCATGGAGTACAAATATACTCCATAAACAATAATAGCTAAATGCTGTTTGCACATAATATATAGGAAGTAAGTGCTGGTTAGGTTCTATCCCTACAAGTTAATATGTACTTAAACAAATTTAAAATGAATGCCGACAACGAAAACTTTAGGAACCTTTTTAATATCATACACGATTTTTTGTTTATTCTCGATTATAACGGAGTTGTTGTTGAGGTTAATAATGCTGTAGTTGAACTTCTTGGGTATAGCAAAGATGAGGTGTGCGGCAGTAGCATGTTTGCTATTCACCCCATTGAGTATAGGGATAAAGCCCAGCAAATAGTACGACGAATGATTGACGGCCAAAATGAGGTTTGTCCGCTTCCCCTACTTAAGAAAAATGGTGAGCACGTTCCTGTTGAAACAAAAATATACAAAGGGAAATGGAACAACGTTGATGCGCTAATAGGCATTAGCAGGAACCTATCGGATATGGCCGTTTCTGAAGAGAAATTTTATCGGGTTTTTGAGAATAACCAAGCGTTAATGTCTATATCCGATTTGGAAACAGGGACTCTCATAAACGTTAATAAAAAATTCCTGGCTACCCTTGGTTACAAAAGATCCGAAATTATTGGTCGTAACTCAAAGGAGCTAAACATGCTTTACGATTACGAGAAGCGAGCCGAGCTAGCCGAAAAAATAAAGAATAATAAGTTTCTCGATAATGAGTATATCCCTATTCGTACCAAGGATAACCGGCTCATTCATTGCCTTTTTTCGCTATCTCTTATCAAAATACAAACTCATAGCTACGTACTTTCGTCGGCAATAGATATATCGCACCTAAAGGATGTTGAGCGGAAACTGGAGAAGGGACTTAGACATCAGCGGCTGCTTGCCGATATCTCTCAAAACCTACTGTCGTTAGACGATTTCGACGCAAAGCTGAATAAAACCCTCGCCTTTGTAGGGGAGCATACCGATGTGAGTCGCGTTTACATTTTTCAAGATAATGAGCAGGGAACAGAAACATCCAACACATATGAGTGGTGTAATGTTGGAGTAAGCCCACAAATAGCCGATTTGCAAAATGTTCCTTATGAGTTAATCCCTTCTTGGAAACCGCTTTTAACCAGTCAAGGCCGAATTTTCTCTATTAACATTTGCGAGTTGCCACCAGATCTGGTGAGCATTCTTGAACCACAGGAAATTAAGTCGGTGCTGGTTTTTCCGCTTATAGTAACTAGTAAGTTTTTTGGTTTTATTGGTTTCGATGAGTGTAAAAACAACAAGTTGTGGGACGAGGAAGAGGTAGAACTTCTGCGTACAATTGCTGGTATTATCTCAAACTTTTTTGAACGAAGGCAGTTCCAAACTCAACTTGCCGAAAGCGAGATACGGCAGAAGTTGGCAATAGAGAATACGCAGGCAGGATTATGGGATTGGAACATACAAACAGGGTACGTGTTCTTTAACAACATATGGTGTAGCATGCTTGGCTATGGTTGTAACGAGATTGAGCCTAACGTTAAATCGTGGGAAAAGCTCGTGCATCCCGATGATATGCCTAAGGTTTTGGATGACTTGAATAGCCACCTAGAGGGGAAACGCCCGTATTATGAGAACGTTCATCGGTTGCGAACAAAAGAGGGACAATGGAAATGGGTTATTGATAAGGGTAAAGTTATTGAGTATGACTCTAACGGGAAACCCTTAAGGGCAATAGGTACCCATATTGATATTGATAATCAGAAAAAGGTGGAGGAGGAGTTGCGAGACCTTAATGCAACCAAGGATAAGCTCTTTTCTATTATTGCCCACGACCTCAGAGGACCAATTGGATCAATGATGCAGATTGCTGAGTTGATATCCGATGCCGATGGGTTGAATGAGGATACCCTTTTTAGTTTTCTTCATTCACAGCGGGAGCTCACACAAAGTACGTTTCAGCTTCTAGAGAACCTGTTAAGCTGGGCTAGGTACAGCCAGCACCAAATTACTTATTCTCCCAAAGTAATTGAGCTAGCCCACATTATCGATGAGGCCATTCTGAACGTTAAGTACGCTGCAAAGCAAAAGGGCATATCAATAGTATCAGATATTTCCCAATCCTTTAGTGCCTTTGTCGACGAGGATATGGTGAGACTTGTTATTAGAAACCTGTTATCCAATGCCATTAAGTTTACCGCATCGGGCGGGTTTATTAGGGTTGAGGTGGTACATAAGGCAAACCATTTAGTGGTTGCTATTACCGATACTGGAATTGGTATATCGCAGGAGAATATAAATGTTATTCTGTCTCATAACCAGTTTCATTCTACTTATGGTACTAATAAAGAGAAGGGTACAGGGTTGGGACTTAAGCTTTGTAAGAGCTTTGTAGAGCAGAATAAGGGCGAGCTTACTATTGAAAGTGTGCTGGGTAAAGGAACCTCCTTTAAGTTTACATTACCTGTAGTATATACTGCTGTTTAGCTGGAGTGCCAAGTTATCCTTACATGCTAAGGGGGTTATTTTCTTTAACCCTTGCCATTTGCTATAGTGAACTAACGGCTGGGTGCGGTGCTGTCTCTGTTTTTTTTCTGGTATATTTCATTATCTATCAACTATTTTACTGTTTTTTGTTGATGGTTTTTACAGAGATTCTCGTAGAAAGTCTCTAACTTGTTTGTGCTTTATTCCCATCTGTCTTTATTCTACTTCCGCTTTGCATTTGCTGGTATAGCTACAAATAACCTTGCTGCTCTTGACGATTAACCCAAACTAAAACCCAAACCTATGGACAATCCAAAAAAAGGGAAGTGCCCAGTTATGCATGGGGCAAACACGGATACCGCTAGCTCTGTAATGAGCTGGTGGCCAAATGCTCTTAACCTCGACATATTGCATCAGCACGACACAAAAACAAATCCTATGGGCAGCAATTTTTGCTATAGGGAGGAATTTGCTAAGCTCAATTTGGATGCGGTGAAGCAAGATTTAAGGACACTAATGACCGATAGTCAGGACTGGTGGCCTGCCGACTGGGGGCATTATGGTGGACTTATGATTAGAATGGCATGGCATAGCGCTGGTACATACCGCATTGCCGATGGTAGAGGCGGCAGTAATACTGGTAACCAACGCTTTGCTCCTCTCAATAGCTGGCCCGATAATGTTAACCTTGATAAGGCTCGCAGGCTTCTCTGGCCCATTAAGAAAAAGTATGGAAGCAAAATATCGTGGGCCGATTTGTTTATCCTTGCGGGGAACATGGCCTATGAGTCAATGGGGTTTAAGACCTTTGGTTTTGGCGGAGGACGAGAGGATATTTGGCATCCCGAGAAGGATATATACTGGGGCGCAGAGAAGGAGTGGCTTGGTAAGTCTCGTTATGATGCCGCTGCCGATAGCGAATCGCTTGAGAATCCGCTGGCTGCGGTGCAAATGGGTCTTATTTACGTTAACCCCGAAGGTGTTGATGGTAAGCCCGATCCACTTAAAACGGCCAACGATATGAGAACCACATTCAAGCGTATGGCTATGAACGATGAGGAAACTGTGGCCCTAACCGCAGGTGGCCATACGGTGGGTAAGGCTCATGGCAATGGCGACCCATCTGCACTTGGCCCTAATCCAGAAGCAGCTCCAGTGCATACTCAGGGTTTTGGTTGGATGAATCCCAATGGCAAGGGTAATGCAGAGCATACCGTTACAAGCGGGTTGGAGGGCGCATGGACAACCCACCCCAACAAGTGGAATAACACCTATTTTTACCTGTTGCTTACCTACGATTGGGAGCTAAAAAAGAGCCCCGCTGGGGCATGGCAGTGGGAGCCTATCAATATAAAGGAGGAGGATAAACCTTTTGATGCCCATATGCCTGGTGTTCGCCGCAATCCTATGATGACCGATGCCGATATGGCCCTGAAAAAGGATCCTGAGTACAGGAAAATTGCTGAACGCTTTTACAGTAATCCCCAACTTTTTGCAGATACCTTTTCTAGGGCGTGGTTTAAGCTAACTCACCGCGATTTGGGTCCCAAAAGCCGTTATCTTGGTACCGATGTACCAAGTGAGGACTTAATATGGCAAGATCCTATTCCTGCCGTTGACTATTCTCTTACCGATGCCGAGGTTGACGCTCTAAAAGCAAAACTGCTTAATTGCGGATTAACCCGTACGGAGCTCATATGCACCGCATGGGATAGCGCGCGTACATTCAGGTGTTCCGATTATAGGGGTGGCGCAAATGGCGCTCGAATTCGTCTGTCTCCTCAAAGGGATTGGGAGGGTAATGAGCCCCAGCGGTTGGCTAAAGTTCTGGCAACGCTAACCGAGGTGCAGCAGGGCTTAAGCAAAAAGCTTAGTATTGCCGATTTAATTGTGCTAGCAGGATCTGCTGCCGTTGAACAAGCAGCAAGGGATGCTGGGGTAAGCACAAAGGTTCCCTTTTACCCTGGTAGGGGCGATGCCACAGACCAAATGACCGATGCTGAATCGTTTTCCGTTCTTGAACCGCTTCACGATGGCTATCGGAACTGGCTGAAAAAGGAGTATGCCGCAAAACCCGAAGAGTTGCTGCTTGACCGAACTCAACTTATGGGACTTACCGCTCCCGAAATGGTAGTGCTTATTGGTGGTATGCGCGTTCTGGGAACAAACTACGGCAATTCTAAACATGGTGTGTTTACCGATAGGGAAGGGGTTCTCTCCAACGATTTCTTTGTAAACCTTACCGATATGCGCTACTCATGGAAACCCATTACCGATAACCTGTACGATATTGTTGAGCGAAAAACTAATAAAACAAAGTGGACTGCTACTCGGGTTGATTTGGTAATTGGTTCAAATTCCGTGCTGCGTGCGTATGCTGAGCTCTATGCTCAAGACGATAGTAAGGAGAAGTTTGTTGCCGATTTTGTAAAAGCGTGGACTAAAGTAATGAATGCCGATCGCTTTGATTTAAAGCACTAAGCTGTTTTAGTCCTACGTTTGGCTGATGCTAACACTAGCCGTTGTGTAGCGCCAAACAGGTTCTTAAAATGATAATTGGCGATGGAGTACCCATCGCCAATTGTTGTTTTGTTGGTTGCTGTATTGCCGTTTTACAGAATAGTACTGCCTTACCTTTTTCTAAGCAGGTAAGTTCTATTCATCTATGGGAGGTTTACCTCTTTACAAGTTCCACCTCAAATAGCTTAGGCCAGTTTTTGCCCGTTACCCAAATTCTACCAGTGGTGGAGTCCCAAGCAATGCCATTAAGCACATCAATGTTTCTGTGCATATCCTCGGGTTTTAGCAGATTGCTAAAATCAACCTCCTTTACCACTCGTCCTGTTTTAGGATCAATGGCTACCACTCGTTCCGTTTGGTAAACGTTGGCATAAATTAGGTTGTCTATGTACTCCAACTCGTTAAGTTGTGTCACCTTGCCCTTATGGTCGTAAACTTCAATGCGGCTGGCTTCAGCAAAGTTTTCAGGATTCATAAAGTACAGGGTGTTTGAACCATCACTCATAATTAGCTGCTTGCCATCGCTGGTTAGCCCCCAACCCTCGGAGCGGTAGGTGAATGTACCCGTTTGTTTTAGCGTTTGCGCATCGTAAACAAAGCATTTTCCCGATGTCCATGTAAGTTGGTATATCTTTCCATTTAGCATGGCAATGCCCTCGCCAAAATGCTGTGCATCAAGGTTCGCTGTGCGAGTAGGTTCTCCTGTTGATAGCTCAACCTCGCGTATGCTCGATTTCCCGTTTTGCCCAGTACCCTCGTACATTATGCCATTTTTATAGAATAGCCCTTGGGTGTAGGCATTAATATCGTGTGGGTAGGTCTTTTTTATGCGGTAGGTGTAGCGTTCGGGTTCCTTGTTGGTTTTAATCTTTATTGATGTTGACGCGGTTTGTCGCTGTCCCTTTTTCCATGCAGTAACCCTAATGTAGGTGGTGCCCATTTTGTACCCTTCGGTCATTATGGTGTGGTTAAGCCCCTCAATGCGTCCAATACTCTGCTCGTTAATGTAAAGGCTTAGTGAGTCGGGTTGTACAGCCTCATCAACCAGTTTAAGGGTAAGGGGCAGTCTGTCGCCTTGGTTTATTAGGGTGCCATTGGTGGGCTCGTCTATCCTGATTAGCGAAATGGGCTTTTCCTTTGTCTCGGTGGCGGATACTGATTGTGCCTCATTGCTATTGCATGCCGATAGCACTATTAGCGCGCTTGCCAAAACTGTAGCTAATGCCCTTGGGGCGTTGTGGGGTAGTATCATGGGTTTACTTTTTTCGGGTGAGCAGCCTTTTTAGTAACGATGGCCTCTTTAGTCGGGCAACCGCTTGGCGTTCCTTTAGCACGTTTCTATCCTCGGGNNATATCTGCGTCAATTTTTCTCGATATCTCGCCATCAAAAACCTCCTCGGGATAGCTCTTGTTCACAGCGTAGAACTCAATGCCGTTGCTGCGGCAGAACTCAACTGCCTCGTCAAGTTCCTTGCCTGCTCTAAAGGTCCAGAGAATTAGCACAAAGCCCCTTTTTTGCAGCTCCTTTAGCGTTTCAAAGGCAAAGAGCATGGGTTTGCCAATGGCAGGGTATCGGTTCTCAACTATTGTTCCGTCAAAATCAACAGCAATCTTAAGCATCCTAAACGGTTATTTATGCAAATATAGTTTTTTAGATGGGAAGAGAGGGTAGGATTGCCTGATAGGATTTTGGGCGTGTGTATTATCCGTTTTGAATAATACTTTACCCTATTTCCCAATTCTCACCTTATCAAAGCTCCACGAAAGCGAGAATATGTTTGAGTACCTTGAGTACCCTGTGCTGCCTGCGTTGGTTAGCGCGTAGTCTAGGGAGATGCCCTTAAAGCGGAGGCCAATGCCAATATTAGGCTGTAGTATGTAGCCATCGCTGGTAAAGCCTTGGGTTTTCTGTATGTTTCCAATACCGGCTCTAATGGCAACAACCTCCATGTACCGCACCTCAACGCCTGCGCGTGGGTCAATGCTTGCAAAGCTGGATGCTATAAGGCTGTTACGCTCGCCATCAAAGTAGGTTGTGGCACCAACCTCGGCGGCCAGCTTAATCCGTGCCGATAGGGTAAACTCCCTACCAACACCCAATGATAGTGATGGAATGGTTAGCTCAAAGTTCTCGGCTGGGGCGGTGTTAAAGGTGCTATCGCCAACGGTTATCTCCAGCTCATCGTTGTTAAAGCTCCAAATGTTAACTGTTGATGTGGCATCGCGCAGATTAGCACCAAAGCGCCAGCTGCTAAGCTGGTACCTAAGGCCAACATCAAAGCCAAAACCCCATGCCGATGCAAATGGGCCAACGGAACGGTACACTATTTTGGCGTTACCGCCAATTTGAAGCCCTTTTATGGGCAGCTGATGCGCGTAGCTTAGCAGAAAGGCGTAATCGGCAACGGAGAACATCTTTATGCGGTCGTAGCTAATGTTGCCCTCGCTATCCATAAGGTCGGTGGTGTTGGGGATATCATCAACACCAAAACGTATTGCGGTAACTCCCAGCGCCGACGTGGAGTCTGGCTTATACGCAAATCCAAGGTGATTGTAGCCAGCCATGCCCGCAAAGTAGCTGGCATGCATTAGGGTAACATCGTACTTTTGCTCAAGGCTAAGTAGCCCGGCGGGGTTCCAGTAGCTGGCGCTAGCATCGTTGCTAAGGGCTACGCCAGAGTTACCCATGCCCATCCATCGGCTTCCGGCGCCAATATTCAAAAAATCGTTGCTATACTTAGATTGGCCTTTGGTAACAACCACCCATAGCACTAGAAACGCTAGTGCAAAAAGGCGAAATACTTTTACTGATGCTAGTTTGCGCATGCTGCGGTAGTGCCTAAAAATGCAATTATTTATGGTTGTAAACTTACAAATTCAAAAGTTTAATACCAACCACAGCATTTTAACTTATTTTTGTTGAAAATATTGTGAAGAAAGGGGCTGTTATGACAAATGCAAAAGGAGTAGTAAGGCACATTCCAAATGTTATTACACTACTAAACCTAGTATCGGGATGCTTGGCCATTGTATCGGCATTCGAAGGGAATTTATACTTGGCTGGTTGGCTAATTGTAATTGCTGCGGTGTTCGATTTTTTCGATGGTTTTACCGCGCGACTATTGGGCGCGTACTCGCCGCTGGGTAAGGAGTTGGACTCGCTATCGGATGTGGTGAGCTTTGGTGTTGCTCCATCAATTATTCTTTTTCACTTGTTAAAGGCTGCGCTAGGAATTTCTGGTTCCGAAGGGTTTACAACGGGGCACTTCCTACTGGCTGTACCCTTTATTATGGCCGCATTCTCATCGCTACGATTGGGCATATTTAATTTGGACGAGCGCCAAACCTCATCGTTTATAGGATTGCCAACACCAGCTAATGCCATGCTTATTGTGGGTTTGGTGTTTGGGCTTAACAGCTCGTGGGGTGGCTTGTTCCAGGCTATAACCTCATCGCCTGTGGTGCTAATTGCGCTTACGCTGGTTATGTCTGGATTGCTAGTGTGCAACCTGCCCATGTTCTCGCTTAAGCTAAAATCGCTATCGGTAAAATCAGCATATAAACAGCTAATCCTACTATGCGGAATCGTTGTGCTGGTTACTGTATTTGGTATGGCTTCGTTATCGTTTGTTATTTTACTTTATATTCTGCTTTCCCTTCTTTTTTGGATGATAGAACCCGCGCGTTAGGCATTCTATTTGTAAAGGCTGTGTACCCGTGCTTAAGTTGCTGTTGATTTGGCAAGGTGCGGCATCAATGCTTATTAAAAATAAAATATTAGCGCATGAAAGGCTTTACTAAAATCCTAGTATTACTATTTGCTATTCAGATTTTGTCTGTTGATCTATTTGCTCAAAGTAAAATTGACCAGTCGAAGGATGAGCTTAAGGAAGGGAACCGGACTAAACGCGAGAGAAGAGCTGGAGATATCTCGTACAGCGATAGCGATAGTGACTCGGACAACTTCTTTGAGGACCTGATTGTGCAGGCTATGATGTACGTAACCTATTATTCCTTGGTGGGTAACTATAATTACGAGGATCATCTGTATAACGATTTAGCGCCTTATCCGCTATACAACGGGATTTCGGGGAATTACGATGCAACGCTTACCGATGACCCCAAGCTAATGCGTCTCGACTTGGAGAATAAAATACTGCTAAGCCCATCAAGTGTTTATGGTAACCACCTAAAGGCTAAGTTTAGGCCGTTCCGTTTCTTGTACTTGCAAACCGATTATTACCAGCTGTGGGAGCGAAATGGTGTACCCAACGGGTATTCGCATCTGTCCCTGTTCGATTTTAACTTGGGCTACGATAGGTTGCGCTTTGAGCGCTTCAACTTGGGGTGGACCCTTGGAGGTAAGTATGTGGGGAATGATGTTAAAAAGGGTGGCTTATCCATTGGCGTAAACGCCGAGGTGTTTTTGGGTAAGCACTTTAGCCTATCTAGCGCAATGCGGTGGGGCTGGATAAACAGTAACGACGTTAATGAGTTTGAGGCGCAGCTTAACTACCATGTAAAGAATTACTACTTTACTGCGGGCTACGAACATCTTAAAATAGCTACCCCAACCTATAACTTTATGGCCATCGGTTTTGGAATATATTTTTAGTGAGGAAATTTGATGCGTTGTAGAGTGCGGATATCTTGATATTTAAATCACAACCGCAATCAGTTAGGCTGATATTTCTTTGCCAATCCCTACCGCCGTACACCTTTTTTTGTTAGTTTTGCCCTCGTTAAGCAGAAAACTACCAAATAATATACCGATGAAATTCCTTGCCGAAATCAACGTAATGCCACTTAAGGCGTTGCTCGACCCACAGGGTAAAGCTGTTGGAATGACCCTTCACAACATGGGTTATGCCGAAATGAACAATGTGCGCATTGGTAAGCACGTTACTCTTGAGGTTGAAGCTTCATCTGAAGAAGAAGCCATGAAAAGAGTGAATGAGGTTTGCTCTAAAGTGCTTTCTAACCCTGTAATGGAAGGCTACGAATATACTCTAACCGAGGTTAACGAGTAACGCCTAAGCGTTACCGTTGCTATCGGTGTCCATTATTTCAGCCTGCTTCCGTATGGATTCCTTGTGAACCAGCTGAAGCAGGCTTTTTATATACTCCTCGCTAAGGCCAATCTGCAGGCCGTACTGCACTCTTGAGTCAACAATATTCTCCCAACGGCTCTCCTGATAAGGTTTTACGTTGCACTGCTTTTTAAACTCGCCTATCTCCTTAACTATATTCATGCGCTGCGCAAGCAGTTCCAGTAGCTGCTGGTCTATGGAGTCTATTTTAGATCGGAACTGCTTTAGCTTGTCACAGAAAGGCGTATCGCTTGTTGTGCTGCTTTTAATAGATAGTGCGTTAAGCATATCGTTAAACGCGCTGGGTGTAAGCTGCTGCTGTGCGTCGCTAAGGGCTACTTTGGGATTGTTGTGTACCTCTACCATTAGGCCATCGGCCATAAGGTCTATGGCTTTTTGCGCAATGTTTGGAACAATTGATGCCTTGCCTGCAATGTGACTGGGGTCGCATATAATGGGTAGGTTTGGCATGCGGCTTCGCAGGTCTATGGTTATTTCCCACTTGGGTAGGTTGCGTAGCGTGGTTTTCTCAAAGGGGAAGAATCCACGGTGTATTGCGGCTAAGCGGGTAATGCCCGAGCGGTATAGCCGCTCAATGGCGCCAATCCAAAGTTCTAAATCGGGGTTAACGGGATTTTTAACCATTACATAGGCGCTAGAGCCCCTTAACGAGTTGGCAAGCTGCTCTATCGAGAATGGGTTAGATACCGTACGTGCACCCACCCAAAGTATATCTATACCATACTTTAGCGCCTGCTCAACATGCTGAGGGGTTGCAACCTCAACGGCAAGGGCTAATCCTGTTTGATTTTTTGCCTCCTGTAACCACTCTAGTGCCTCGATACCAGCACCTTCAAAGGCTCCTGGACGAGAACGGGGTTTCCATACACCAGCCCTAAGCGCGTGTACGTTACCTGTTGCGGCAAGTTGGGTGGCTGTTGCCAGTACCTGTTCGCGGCTCTCGGCGCTGCAGGGCCCAGCAATAATATATGGCGATTGACCAGCATAACCTGGCCAGTTGCTTAATGGTTCTATGTTTAGCTTATCCATCGTAGTGCAATTGGAATTGGCAAAGGTATGTATTTATGTTTAATCGGCGATAGCAGGAGGGAGGTGTGGTGCGTAAGAGTTTTTTTGTTGATGATGTATTCTGTGAACCCATTAATATGTTGTAGTCCATAATCAATCACAATCATCAATCTCCTAATAGCTTAGCCAAAAAGTAAGGGCGCGACAACCGCCACGCCCTTACCTTCTATTTGAAATGTAAAAGGTCTATTCTGCTTGGCCTGAGCATTTCTTATCGTAGAACTTAATTGCCATGATAGAAAGCTTGTAGCTAACGTAAATTAGCACGGGCCACGATAAAAGCATAAGTATTTCGGGTAGGTATTTCATGACTTAATGTTTTAGTATTTGTGACTCTCGTTTTGCATCTCCTCTGCATCAATCTTCTTATTGTTGATGCTTTTCCATGCATACCAGATGTAGGCAACTACAAATGGAACCATTATGGATACGTAGCTCATAACGGTTAGCGTAAACTTGCTCGACGAGCTGTTAAAAATGGTTAGCGAGCTCTGCAAATCGAAAGTAGATGGGTAGTAGGCGGTGTTGTTGTAACCAGCAACTAGCAGTAGCGCAAGCACTGTGGCCACTGTGCCAATGCCGGTGTACCAAACTCCCTTTATGCTACCCGTTAGCATCGATTTGTAAATGCCAAACAGCACAAGTACTACGCCTAGCAGTAGCATTACTAGTAGGGCAGGCATCTCTATCAGATTTTTAAAGTACTTGTATGGCTCCATGTAAACCATTGCATTGTCTGGGTTTACGGCAAATCCATCGCGGAGCATCAGCCAAATGGCAAACACTAGGAATAGCACAACAAAAGGGATTGCGTTAAACCACATCTGCTTGCGGGCTCTGGTTGATATGGAGATGTCATCAACCATGTTAATAAAGTATTGCAGTGCAAGCACTCTGGCAAGGAAGAAAACGGCAAGTCCAAGCGATAGGTTATGCAGGTTAAGTGCAGCCTCAAGCCCGTGCCAAGGTGTTTCCCACGATGATATTATGGGGTTGCTAAGGTTGGTAAGGTTCATCTTATCAACAGAAAACATAGACCCAGTAAAGAATGTGGCAACAGCGGTTCCTAGTAGAATGGTGCCCACCAAGC
>DHVO01000237.1:0-4390 GCA_002412705.1 Bacteroidales bacterium UBA5206
CACAGCCTGTGTGCCCCGATAACAAGGAGATTACCAGCGCCGAGTGGTTTACACGGGGGAATTTACCAAATCATCCACCAACAATTAGCATTGCCGGTGAGCTAATAGAACTTTTTGAGCAGGGAAAAATATAAAAGGAAAGGGCGACTAAATTTTGTCGCCCTTTCTCTTTATTGCCTATTTGCTGGCATTTAGCCGTAAAATAAGGTCTGCCGATTGTAGCACCTTACCTCTAAGGTTAGCCGATACGTTCTTGTTCTCCTCCAGTCACTGCTCTACAATGCGCTTAGCCTCTGGCGATGAGTGCCCCCAAAAAGCTTCATCAAGCCACATCTTTGGGAAAAAGATATCGCCTGTTCGTTGAATCTCAGGAAGTAAGTCTAGCGATGGCTTAAGGTATCCAATGGCATCGTTAGCGCGTAACGGATGGTTTAGCAGGTGCAGTGCCTCGGTAACCCAAGGTTCTGGCTTGCGGTTCTGTGCGTTGGCTAGCGATGCAAAAAACTGGTCGCGCTCAGCCTTACTTGCCGATGCTGCTTGGCTAACAAACAGGAACTTCTTTAGTCTATCGGGATTGGTAATGCGCAGCTCCTGCTTTTTTAGAATATCGCTTGCTGCGGGAGCATCCTTAAGGGCAAGCGTTAGCGCAAGGCTGGTAAAATCATCCTCGGTTAGCGCTACACCAAAAGCATCGGTTTTGCTATTCCAAATACCATACATGCGGTTAATACCATCGGGTGTAAGAGCCATGTTCATAAAGGCGTTGAGCACTGGACGTTTTTGGCTGGCATCCATAGCGTTGCTATCAAGAATGCTCATAAGCACTTGCTCTACCGCTGGAGCGTACTCATTTCTAGTTTCAGCGGGTAGCGTACGCCAGTATATGCTACTTAAAGTATTAAGTGCGTATTGCCTAATTTGAGCATTCTTTTCGGCTGAGATAGTGCTTAGCAAATGATTTAGAATATCCCTTTGGTTAACCTTAGCATCAAGGTATAGCTCGTATAGCATCACTAGCTGCGACGCTCGGGCAGTTTCGTTTGCTGGAAGATTTGGATTGGCCAGTATCCATGCAAGGGTTGTAGAATCGGGGGTAAACCTGCCATAGCCAATACCCGTTGCGTTAGGTAATAGCGCTAGGGTGCTGTCTGCTAATGGAATTTGTTGCTTATTGTTCGATATTTCTATTGTGTGTTGGACTAAAGTGTCTTTGGTAACCTCAAGGTAATCAACAATCATGGGCATGGGTAGCAGGTTCATATCTACCACTTGGTTTACTGTGGCGCTCCCTTGCTGCATGTTGCTGTTTATTGTGGGCATTGTGGACTGGTAAACCCATGCGTTACTCCACTCCTTTAGGTTGTGGGTGGTCTCCTTATCTAAAATGGCAACTAGGTTCTCCCATGTTGCATTGCCCATGGCATAACTGGTTAGGTAATTCTGCATTCCCTTTCTAAAGGCTGTTTCGCCTAAAAGTATCTCCAGCTGCTGCATCATCACTGGAGATTTGTGATAGATTATATCGCCGTAAAGCGTTCCAGCGTAGAGTAGGTTCTCCAGATCCTGACGTATTGGGTTTGCCCCTTGGGTGCGGTCAACGGAGTAGGCTCTTGGGTGGTGCGATAGCAAAAAGCTAAGCTGGTGATTAATCTCGGGGAACATGGGGTTTACAATCTTATCGGCAAATAGCCCTGCAAACACCTCCTTAAGCCAAACATCGTTAAACCAGCTCATGGTTACTAGGTTTCCAAACCATTGGTGAGCAACCTCATGTGCAATTAGGTTTTGCTGACTTAGCTGCTGGTTTATAGATGGGTTTGGGTTTAGCATCAGCCTAGAGTCCCTGTAAAATATGGCTCCAGCGTGCTCCATTCCACCATACTGAAAATCGGGAATAAGCGCAATATCCAGCTTTTGGAAAGGGTAGGGGATGCCCGTGTACTCCTCCAGCCAGCTAAGGGCATTAAAGTGTGCATCGGCAATTGTTTTTGCATTCTGTTCCACCTTCTTGGCATCGGTTTCCCTATGGAACATGGTTAGGGTGCGTCCATTTTTGCTAAAAGTTAGCGTATCGTATATTCCTGCTGTAAAAGCAAATAGGTAGGTGCTTATGGGCTTAGTTTGGTGAAAGTTTAGCCTATGTGTGCTGTCGTTAACCAGTTGGCTGTTAAGCTTACCGTTGCTCATGGCAGTCCACGTTATGGGGATAGTAAGGCTTAGCGTGAATTGCGCCTTAAGGTTGGGCTGGTCGAAGCAAGGAAAAACGGTTGAGGCTCTATCGGGTACCAGCAGGGTGTAAAGGAACTCTTCGGAGCGGTTTAACGAGCCGTTTCCAGCAATAAACTCAATATCAACGCTGTTCTTGCCCTTGTGGGTATAATCGGCAGGAATGGTTAAATGTCCGTTGCTAAATACAAACTTACACGGCTTGCCGTTGCAGCTAACCGCTTTAATGCTGGTAGAATCGCTCCTAAAATCAATATAAATGGGTTGTTTACGCAAAAGGTTTACGCTTATATCTGCTGTACCCGTAACGCTTTGCGCTTGTCGAGCGGGGATGTTAAAGCTAAGGGTATAGGCAATGGAATCGTAGTGCTGCTTGCGCCAGCTGGCTAGCTGCTCCGAAACGCCATCGGTAATTTTTGGTAGCTTGCCGCAGGAGAAAAGGAGCGTACAAGAGCCAATTACCACTAGGTAAACCAAAGTTTTATGCAACCTATTCATGGTCTATTTTATTAAAATCATTTTTACTATTGATGTAAAATTCCCCTAAAGGTTTCATTTTCTTACCACATATCAAAAATTAGCTAAATATTAACATTTGATTACGCTAAATCGGTTTAAACAAATTATACTTGCAACCGTTTTTAAAAGCATAAAAATCATTATGAATAACTTGAAACAACTAGCCGTAATGTTACTACTAGGATTTACTGCAGTATCGTGCTCCGAGACTGTTAAGAATGAAAATCCTCTGCTTACCGAATTTAATACTCCGTTTGGTACGCCTCCTTTCGATCAGATTAAGCCAGAACACTACGTTCCTGCCATTGATTCTGCTATTAGCGAGGCTCGCAAAGAGGTTGATGCAATTGTTGCAAACCAGGATGCTCCAACTTTCCAAAACACCATTGAGGCGCTGGATCGCTCTGGTAAGCAGCTAGGAATTATTACTAATATTCTATTTAACCTAAACTCTGCCGAAACCGATACTACTCTTCAAAAAATTGTACGTGAGGTATCGCCAAAACTTACCGATTTTGGTAACGACATTAACCTTAACCCTGAGCTTTTCCTTCGCGTTAAAGCGGTTTATGATGTTAAGGATAGCCTAAATCTAACTGTTGAGCAAACTACACTACTGGAAAAGACTTACCGTGGTTTTGTTAGCAGTGGTGCTAATCTGGACGAGGCTGGTAAGGAGAAGTTCCGTGCCATTTCTCGCGAGCTGTCAGACCTTTCTCTTCAGTACGATGAGAACCTACTTGCCGAGACTAACGGTTACACACTAAATATTACCGATTCTGCTAAGCTATCGGGTCTTCCTGCTGGTTTTGTTGAGGCTCTTGCAATGGCTGCAAAGGAGCAAGGAAAAGAGGGATGGGTAGTTACCCTTCACGCTCCCCTTTACATTCCTTTTATGAAGTATGCCGACGATCGCGACCTTCGTCGTGAGCTATTTGTTGCATACAACAGCCGCTGCTTTAAAGGCGACCAGTACGATAACCAAAAGGTGCTTAAGCGTATTGTTGAGTTACGTTTAGAGATGGCTAAGCTTCTAGGTTTTGAAACCTATGCCGATATTGTTCTAGAGGATCGCATGGCCGAGAAGTATGAGAAGGTTAACCAGTTCTTAAACGATTTACTTGCAGCATCGGTTCCTGCAGCTAAAGCAGAAGTAGCCGAAGTTGAAGAGTTTGCTAAAACCCTTGGTTTTTCTGGTAAACTTGAGCGTTGGGACTGGTCTTACTACTCAGAGAAGCTTAAGAACAGCAAGTACAGCTTTAACGAGGAAGAGCTAAAGCCTTACTTCCAGCTTGAGAAGGTTCGCGATGGTATATTTATGCTTGCCAATAAGCTGTATGGCCTAAGTTTTCAGCCAAACACAAACATTCCAGTGTATCACTCCGATGTAACTGCTTACGAGGTTTACGATGAGTCTGGCCGTTTCCTTTCGGTTCTTTACCTCGATTTCTTCCCACGTGCAGGTAAAAGCGGTGGTGCTTGGATGACCAGCTTCCGCTCACAGTACCGTAACGAGAAGGGTGAGGATGTTCGCCCATTCATCTCTGTGGTTTGTAACTTCACCAAGCCAACCGAGAGCGCACCATCATTGCTAACCTTTGATGAGGTTACCACCTTCCTTCATGAGTTTGGCCATGCGCTTCAC
>DHVO01000237.1:4462-24178 GCA_002412705.1 Bacteroidales bacterium UBA5206
CATTACCAAACAGGCGAGAAGCTACCTGCAGAGCTAATCCAAAAGATTATCGATAGCCAGAACTACCTTGCTGGCTACATGTCGGTTCGCCAGCTTAGCTTTGGTATTATTGATATGGCTTGGCACACCCTTAAGGCGCCATACACTGGCGATGTTAATGCATTTGAGCGTAAAGCTATGGCTGCCACAGAAACCTTCCCCGAGGTTAAGGGTACCAACTTTAGCACCGCATTCTCGCACATTTTTGCAGGCGGATATGCTGCTGGTTACTACAGCTACAAGTGGGCCGAGGTGCTTGATGCCGATGCTTACTCTGTGTTCAAGGAGAGGGGCATCTTTAACAAAGAGGTTGCTAAATCGTTCCGCGAAAACGTTCTTTCTAAAGGCGGAAGCGAGCACCCAATGGTTCTTTACAAGCGTTTCCGTGGCCAAGAGCCAACCGTTGATGCACTACTTGTACGAAGCGGTCTTAAATAGAGCTAGTTAGCTAAATATATCCCTTTTACGGGGAAAAATACTGAGTGGCAAGGAGCGTTAACCTCCTTGCCACTTTTTTATTTAGTAAAACCTGATACAAACCTTTCGATGTGTAGAGTTGCATTATGGTAATAGCACAAACTTTTCCCGCAAAACTTGACTTTTAGCTTATATAAAGCTAACTTGATAGAGAACCAAAAAACTAAGTTATGGACGAAAAGCTGATAGTAATAGCGGTTGATTCCTTTGCTAGTGCACAGGTTTTGCAAACATACCTTGAGGCAAACGGAATTAAATGCTTCTTGCAGAATGTAAACTTGGTTCAATCGGCTGTATCCGATGGGGTTAAAGTACAGATTAAGGAGTCAGATGCAGAGCGAGCTCTAAAGCTTATATCCAAGGTAAAGCTTGAGCAAGAAGCTGTTAAGGTAGTTAACCCACGGAAAATCCTCGTCCCAGTAGATTTTTCGCAACCCTCTGAGAATGCTGCATATTTTGCATTGGGCTTAGCACATAAGTATGGTGCCGAAATCAAGCTGCTTCATGTTTTCAACTCACCAATTATCGATTTAATACCCTTCTCCGACGTAACAACCATCCAAATTGATATTGATGTTAGCTATCACATTCTTCATAAGAATGCCAAGGAGCAGCTACTTAAGTTTCATGCTAAGGTAAAGAGCTATGCCAATCAGCATGGAATGGGCGATGTGCGCGTTGGTTATGCCCTTCGCGAGGGCGTTGCAAGCTACGGGATAACAGAGATGAGCAACCAGTATAAGCCCAGCTTCATTGTAATGGGCACCAAGGGCGAGGGGTTTAGGAATACCGAACTTGTGGGCAGCGTGGCAAAGGATGTGCTGGAGAGTACACGCATCCCAGTGCTTGCCATTCCTGAGTCGGCAAAAATGGTTGATTCAACCCAAGTTCGTAAAGTGCTATACGCAACGCGTTTCGACGATTACGACTTCATGGCCATTCGTAAGCTAATGAACATTGTATCGCCATTTAGTGCTCAAATACACTGCGTAAACGTATCGTCCGATGCCGATAGCTCTTTGGCAAAGGCCAAAATGGCATCGCTGGAGACCTACTTTAAGCGTGTTGCTCGTAAAACCCATGTTATTTGCGAGATTGTGGAGGGTAAGAATATGGTGGAAACGTTTACCGATTATGTAAAGGAGAATGGTATTGACCTAATAGCCATAACCACTCAAAAGCGAAATCTTATTTACAAGATATTTAACCCATCACTCTCCAGGCGTTTGCTTTTCGAATCGGACATTCCAGTGCTTATGTTCCATGCATAGCAAAAAAGAGGGCTTTTGGGGCCCTCTTTTTAGTTGTAGATTAAAACCTCTACTAGTTCGATTTCATATTGTGGAACACATTGGTCACATCCTCGTCCTCTTCAATCTTTTCCAGAAGTTTCTCAATTTCGGCTTGTTGCTCCTCGGTTACATCCTTAATTTCGTTTGGAATTCTCTCAAACAGGAATGTTAGAATGTGGAACCCATTATCTTCAAGGTAGCGCTGTATCGGTCCAAAATTGGTGAACTCTGCGTAGATCATGATATAATCCTCTTCGGCAAAAATCTCCTCAACACCAAAGTCAATTAGCTCAAGTTCTAGTTCCTCAATATCTACACCCTCTTTTTTCTCCACCTTAAATGAGCACTTACGCTCAAAAAGGTAGTCGCACATGCCGCTGGTTCCAAGAGACCCGTTGTACTTGTTAAAGTAGCTACGGATATTGGCCACAGTACGGGTAGGGTTGTCGGTTGCTGTTTCAACAACAACGGCAATACCGTGGGGTGCATATCCTTCGTAAACAACCTCTTTGTAATCCTTCTGATCCTTTTCGGTTGCCCTTTTCACCGCCCTGTCGATATTGTCTTTGGGCATGTTCTCCACCTTGGCATTTTGAATTAGCAGGCGCAACCTAGGGTTGGTTGAAGGATCAGGACCTCCAGCTTTTGCTGCTATCGTAATTTCTTTGCCAAGTCTGGTAAATACGCGGGCCATATTGCCCCATCTCTTCATCTTTCGCGCTTTGCGATATTCAAATGCTCTTCCCATTTTAATATTTTTCTAACAGTTGCGCAAAAGTAGAAAGAATGATTTAACTATAAATGCTTTACTCCAATAAATTTTCTGGGTGTTTGGGGAATTAGTGTTTGGGGTCTGGTGTTTAGTGTCTGGTGTATAGTGTTTAGTGTTTAGTGTCTGGTGTATAGTGTCTGGTGTATAGTGTTTAGTATTTTGTCTAGCATCTCAAATCTAACGTATAGCATCTAACATCTAGATTAGTGTTTGGTTTTTAGTGTTTGGTTTTTTAGTGTTTTGTCTAACATCTTTCTCCTTTAACCTTCAAATATCACCCCGCAAGTGCTTTTTAAAGAATAGGTATTTTGTGGTTGGTGTTTAGTTAGTCTTAAATCTCAAATCTAGCGTCTAGCATCTAACTTATAACCGTTTCTCTCTTAAGCACCATCGGTGCGACATCTTTGTAGAAATGGAGGATATGCTGATTTTAGAGCGCCGTAGGTGCGGCATCTTTGTAATCAAATCAATCAAATTTATTTTAGCCCTTAGTTGTAGTATAGTGATTAGTACTTGGTGTTTAGTATTTAGTTTTTAGTGTTTTGTCTAACATCTCAAACCTAACGTCTAGCATCTAGTTTATACCCTCTCTTAATCTTTCTTAAACCCTCTTAATTCTATCCCCATTTCCTTATTTTGATGTATTATTGCAGTTAAATACTATTGTAGCATGGGCATTGATTATTCGGTATTCAATGGACTTACCGACCAGGAAGTTGCAGATAGCAGAGAGAGATTTGGTGCAAATGTATTAACACCCGCACCCCGTGATCCATGGTGGAGGTTACTACTCGAAAAATTTGACGATCCCATAATCCGTATCCTTATCATTGCTGCAGTAATAGCCATTGCTGTTGGTAGTGTAAATGGTCATTACGTTGAGGGTATTGGGATTATTGTGGCCGTTCTACTGGCAACGCTCATGTCCTTTTTTAACGAGTTTAAGGCTGGCAAGGAGTTCGATATTCTAAACAAGGTTAACGACGATGTTGCCGTTAAGGTAATACGTAATGGAAACGTTACAACAATCCCCAAACGCGATGTTGTTGTGGGCGACTATGTAATTGTTGAGCAGGGCGAGGAGATCCCTTCCGATGGAACCCTACTCCAGTCGGTTTCGTTACAGATAAATGAGTCGGCTTTAACTGGCGAACCTGTTACCGAGAAGTTTGTAGATGAACGGGAGGGGCTCCATGAGTCAACCTACCCACACAATATGTTACTAAAAGGCTCTATTGTTGTTGAGGGTAATGGGGTTTATGTTACCACAGCAGTTGGCGATAGCGCCGAAATTGGTAAAACGGCTCGTGAGGCAACCATACAGGTTAATGAACCAACTCCTCTTGCTCGACAGCTGGAGCGGCTTAGTAAGTTAATTGGTGTTGTGGGCTTTGGAGTATCGGCAATTGCTTTTTGGGCTTACCTTGTAAGCGATATACTTCAGGGTGAGTTCCTGCTTACACCTACTCAGTGGTTTACATTTAGTACAATGCTAGTTGCCGTAGGCATTGCGCTTTCAAAGGTTTGGGTACCCATGCTATCCGATTTCTTCGATATTATTAAACGGCCCATAAAGCTGCCTGCCTTTTTATGCAAAAAGGGAACCGTTTCGGTTATTATGCCCCTTGTAATTGGCGGTGGTGTGTTTCTACTTGTGGCTGTGCTTTCATACTTTCTATTGGGAATTGATTTTTTAAGCTCTACTGCGTGGTTCTCCCTAGAGCAAGGTGAGCGACTGCTGCTTTACTTTATGGTATCCATAACGCTAATTGTGGTTGCAGTACCAGAAGGGTTAGCCATGAGTGTTACTCTTAGTTTGGCTTATAGCATGCGTCGCATGACGGCTACTAATAACCTAGTGCGAAAGATGCAAGCCACCGAAACCATGGGGGCTACAACAGTTATCTGTACCGATAAAACGGGTACCCTTACCCAGAACAGGATGCGAGTTGTAGAGGCAACCTTCTTCTCCTCACCCCAAGAGCAGCAGGGTAGTGGAGCCATTTCACATATTCTTTTGGGCTCATTTGCGGTTAACTCAACGGCTCATCTCGACTTTACCACACCAGAGCTTAGCGTGGTTGGTAACCCTACCGATGGAGCTTTGCTTCTTTGGCTGCACGACAAAGGAGTTGATTACCGCGATGTGCGCAAGGATTTCCATGTGGCAAATCAGCTCTCATTTTCCTCAGAGCTCAAGTATATGGCCTCATTGGGGTACTTTAAGGCCAACGGACAGTGGATGGTACTAGTTAAAGGAGCCCCAGATATTTTAGTTGGTAAGTGCGCTACCGCCTTAACCCAAGCGGGAGAGGTGCCCATGGCAAGCCTTGGTTTCGATCCCTTAAGCGATGTGGTTGCTCTTCAAAACAGGGGTATGCGTACCATTGGGTTTGCTTACAAACCTCTTGCTGCTAAGCCCGATGCCAATGCAACGGCTCAGCAATTCGTTTCAGATCTAACGCTTTTGGGCTTTGTGGGCATTGCTGACCCTATACGTTCTGATGTTGCTGCTGCCATTGCCGATTGCAAAACTGCAGGTATTGAGGTTAAAGTAGTAACTGGCGATACATCGGCTACAGCCATGGAAATTGGACGTCAAATAGGGCTAATTGGACCCAACGATAGCAATGCAACCATTGCTGGTGCCGAATTTGAAGCGTTGCCCGACTCGCAAGCTTCGGCTGTGGTTAAAAACATCAGTGTAATGTATAGGGCACGCCCTTCAGATAAGTTGAAACTGGTGCGTTTGCTTCAGGAAATGGACGAGATTGTAGCTGTAACTGGCGATGGAACAAACGATGCACCTGCACTTAATAAGGCAAACGTTGGACTATCAATGGGGTCGGGTACATCTGTGGCTAAGGAGGCTTCGGATATTATTCTGCTCGACGACTCGTTTGCCTCTATTGTGAACGCCGTTAAATGGGGGCGTTCATTATATCAGAATATCCAGCACTTTTTGTTGTTCCAGCTAACCATAAACCTGTTGGCACTGCTAATTGTGCTAATAGGGCCTATTATTGGGGTAGATTTGCCGCTCACGGTAACCCAAATGCTTTGGGTTAACCTTATTATGGACACATTTGCGGCGCTTGCCTTAGCTACAGAGCCACCTCATGCTGGGCTAATGCATAAAAAGCCTCGCCGTACAACCGATTTTATTCTAACCAAACCCATTCAACGGGGAGTATTGGTTACGGCGCTGCTATTCTTTGCAATGTTTGTTGCGCTACTCTTATACATGCATGCCGATGGGGTTATGTCGCCACAAGAGTTAACCTTCTTTTTTAATGTTTTTGTGCTGGCACAGCTATGGAATCTATTTAATGCTAGGGCATTTGGTACCTCCGAATCGGCATTTAAGGGCTTGTCAACCAATAAAAATTTTGTTCTTATTGTGCTTTCAATCCTATTTGGACAATTCCTTATAGTGCAGTTTGGTGGCGCCTTTTTTAGAACAGTTCCACTTTCATTAGATTACTGGATTGCTACCTTTGTGCTAACCTTCCCTGTTATTGTTGTTGGGGAGCTAATCCGCTTTGTTAATCGTAAAATGAGAAAGTAAAAAAGATATTGGCATGAAAAGTCGAAGTGATTTAACCCGTTCCGAGATTGATGCTATAATTAGTGCCTCCGAGGTATGCCATGTAGGTATGGTTGATGGCGACAATGGACCATATGTTCTACCCATGAACTTTGGATATAACCAGGGGCGCATCTTTATTCATAGTGGACCAGTTGGCAAGAAATTGGGCTTATGGGAAAAGGACAATAGGGTTTGCCTTGCCTTTAGCACCGATTATAAAATGCGCATTCAGAATGAGAGTGTAGCTTGTTCATACTCGATGCGCTACAAGAGTGCATTGGTTTACGGTCGTTTAAAACCTGTAGAAGGGTTTGACGATAAGGTTGCTGCACTCAATGTAATTATGGCTCACTACACTCAGAATACGGAGTTTGCGTACAGCAAACCAGCAGTTGAGAACGTTAGGGTTTTTGAGGTAGAGGTGGACCGTATGGATGGTCGTATTTACGGTTACTAACCTATTTTTCCCTTATATTTTAATTATTAACAGTGATGAAACTGTTTGCTAGGATACGCCAATCGTTAGCGCTTGTAATTGCAGTAACGTTGTTTATTGCGGTGCGCTTTGTTATGGCCATTCCAGAGGTTTCATTATCTGGCAAAAGCAATATTCAGGATTCCGATGTCGATCCTAACGTAAACATTATAGAGCTGTTTAGCACCCTAAGCAGAGGGATGGTAGTGGGGCAAGTATCTTCAACCGAGAAGGTACAGCTTCAGGTACCCGTTTTTTCCGTTATAGGCGAGAGTCGGTTGTATTCAACAGTAGCTGGAGGACTTTATGGGTTGCAACCAAAGGAGCGAGCCGTTACAGCGGTATCAAAGTATATCCTTGGGCGCAACCTGCGTATTTAGTGATTTACATTCCTATTCTAGTTATAAGTATTGTTGAATCACTTAATCTTTTGAATATGCAAACAGAAGTAAATAAGAAGGATACCCCTTTTTGGGTATCGTTTCTACTATTCATGGGAATTGTTGGAGCCCTAATGCTTTTGGCTTGGTTTTTAATGTAAGCAAATTCCCTTTTGATAAATAGTATAGGCTGGCGCAAATTTGTGCCAGCCTTTTTTGTGGAAATGGGTATCAAAAAAAGAGCTAAAAAGCTGACACGATATCGAAAAAGGTTTATTTTTATTACAAGAATAATGTAGTTTTCTGCCTCAAACAAAAATGTGAAAGCATGGCAAATGTCAGAGATCTAAAGAAAGATGTGAAACAGATGGTGAGGCATTTTTTAAATGAATGTTACTCACAGCTTGCATATAATCCACCTCTCCATCAGGAGAATATACTTGATATTATTGCTGATACAGTTCTGCTTCAGGATGATATAATATCACGTATTAATTCTGCTAGCTACAATAAAAAGAGCCGAAAGGCTGGTAAATCATACTACCAAGAGCTTGCAGTTGAATTCTATGATAGGGTAATAGAGCTTACCGAGAGGCTTAATTCATTGGAGTTTTAGCTATGAACGGACAATTTCATAACCTTGCCATAAATAGGTATAGCTGTAGGGATTATCAGGATAGGATGCCTGAACGGAGCACTATTCTTCAACTGTTTGAAACAGTAAGGGTTGCGCCCTCGGCAGCCAACGCACAGCCTTGGCACTTTATTATTGTAGATAAATCGCCCTTGCTCAATGAAGTAAAGTCTTGCTATGCAAAGCAGTGGATTCAATCGGCTCCATTGGTAATTGTAGCCTTGGGAAACCACAACCAATCGTGGAGGCGCGCCGATGGAAAGGAGCATGTAGATGTTGATTTGTCCATCGCAATAGATCATTTAACTCTTGCTGCAACCGATATGGGGCTTGCTACCTGTTGGATTTGTAAGTTTGATGCGTTTAAATGTGCCGAAATCCTAAACCTTCCCAAGCACCTTTCGCCAGTTGCACTTATCCCGTTGGGGTATCCTGCCGATTCTCCAGATACAACGCGACATGCAAAGCAGCGCAAACCCTTGGAATCCATCATTTCCTTTAATGGGCTTTAATGCCTAGTGGCGCTACAGGCCAGTTCTGTGCGCCTTTACCATTTTGGCTAAAACTTTTGCGTTTCCATTTGTAACCCTGTTTAGCTCTTCCCAAAATTTTGGGCCATGATTTTTTTCCTTGGTATGAGCAAGCTCGTGGAGTATAACGTAATCGATTAGCTCATCGGGAAGCTTCATTAGGTAGATGCTAAGGTTAATGTTGTTTCTACTAGAGCAGCTGCCCCATCTGCTTTTTGTTTTTTTTATACTAACGGAGCTAAAGCTGTAACCAAACATGTTGGCGAGCTCTTCCACTCTTTGGGGTAGAATGGCTTTGGCTTCGGCTCTCCATGCTGTTTCAATGGCCGTTTCTGCTGCATTTTGAAATGCAGTATCCTCGGGTTTCCAATGTTTTGGGTAGTAAACTTCAATTGTTGGTGTACGGCGCTTAATCAGGAGTGAATCCCCACCCACAGGAATAAACGATAATTTATGCAGCTTAGTGGCATAACCCGTTTCGGGGGTTACAATGGGTGCGTTAGATTTTCGAATGGACTGCTTCTCTTTTATCCATTCAGCTTTAGATAAAACAAACTGCTCAGCACTTTTAAAAGACAGAAATCCGGGTATTGTTACCCGGATTTCTGTTCCTGCTTTAATTGAGAGCGTTAACCTTTTTGCTCTTCTATTGCGTTTGTAAGTAACGGTTCCAATCTCGGGATACTCCTTAACTACAACCTTACTAACCTGTTTACTGTTTAAGAACCCAACCATTTGGAAATGCTTTCTTTTTTCTTGCCAAATCATCCTTTGCTGCTTCATAGGTAGTATATGTTCCTATGGTCACAGCACTCATCCCATTGGAGCGAATAATTACCCTTGCTCCAAATCCTTTTTCTGTGAGCTCTTTTGCGTAGCTACTTGCATAATCGGCATTCTGAAAACTACCCACTACAAGGTGATAGTTTCCTGTTGGAGCAATTGCTTTTGGTTCTGTAACCACCTTTTTGCTCTGGGCTATCTTTGTGGTTTCATCAGCCTTACTTTTTGTGGGGGTAGGGGTATCGCTTTTTGCAACTGCTGGTTCTGTTGTTTTTTCGTTGCTTTGTGTTCCTAACTCCTTGTTTACTTTGTTCATTTCTTTAGCAAATGCAGCCTTTTCTTTGGCATCAGTATCTGTTCCTGATGTGTTGTTGGAATCTAGCACAAGAGTTTTTATTAGGAACATACTTGCAGCAATGGCTACAACTATACCAGCAAAGGCTGCAACGTAAACCACTGGAGATTGCTTCCTCTTTTTTGATGGTTCGTTGGAAGAGGGCTTATCTACATGCTGGTTTACAGCAGGCGATTTTTTTACTCCGCTAGGTATTTTCTTACTTGGAGTAGTATGTTTTGCTGTTGGTGCGCTTTTGGTTGGGGTTGGTTGCACTGTGTGCTTCTCACTTTGCTTACTAGTAGTAGGTTCATCTTGAGTAATTTCTGTTTCAGAAATTAGATCAAGCGTGTCCGACTCTGATATAGAATCAACGTTAACCGTTTTGTTTTCCTCGGTGGGTTTACTCTCAGAAACCGAAGGTTTGCTAGGTGCTACAGTTTTTTCCTCTGTTGTTTTTGGGCTTGTTATATCAGCAGCATTACCAATGGTAAAACTTACCGTTCCTCTTGAGTCCTTGTTTAGAAAGCCAAGCTCGCCAACCTGGTAGTAGCCTTTGCTAAGGAGTTCTTCCTTAATGTTCTCGGTAAGACTAGCTATTTGGTTTCCAGCTTCGTCCTTGGAAATTCCTTTGCTTTTTGCAAGGTAATCCTCAAGCATCCCATCATTGTATCTTAGAAATGGGCTAAAGGTCACATTTTCTGCCAAAAAACCTTTGTCGCTATCCTTAACCAAAAATGCGCCAAAACCAGGAAGAATGGTTCTGGTGTTTTGTTTTATAAGTTCAGAAAGTTCTCTGTTTGTCATGTGATTTAATTTTCGAAGCAGTGAGCCGTTAGGTAAAAGTTACGCTTAATTAAGAATAGTAGCGTTGCAGTACTTTGTATAAAGTTGCTACTAATCTGCTTGTTGTTTTAGTGTAACACTGTGCGTTTCTCTCAAATACCAAAAGTAAAACATTTTTTTTTCTTGTCAACCAAAAAATGGCATTGGATGTACAAACAGATGAGTTTAGTAAAATATAAAAGTTATAGTACTTTTACGTGGTCCTTTTTTTTATGTTGGACCCTTAATTAAATGATATAGTTGTGAGAAGGACTTTAACATCTTATGTAAAATTTGGTTTTATAGCTTACTTAACAATATTATCTGTATTTGCACAAGCCTATTCAGATGAGGAGTTGGTTAAGATTAAGAAGAGTATTGACATTAAAAATCGATTGGCCGAAGAGTATCGGAACAAGAGTTTAGATTCTACACTATCTATTGCATCTTTAGCGTTACAGGATGCATTGACTGCTAGGTATTTAAAGGGTATTGTTTCTTCGTATAATAACATTGGCTATGTAGCACTCATAAAAAAGCAGTATGCTGAGGCATTGAACAGCTATTTTCAGGTCTTGTCCTATGTTAACAGATCGAAAATTCTTGATTTGGAAGTACTGCCCATCGATTTAATGTCGGTATCAGCCGAAATAGATAAGTTAGATTTTGTTCAACCTAGTGAAATAGATCCTCAGGAAGCGCGTGATATCACCATTGTTGTTGGGCGTGCTTACAATAACATAGGTCTTGTGTTTATTGAACTGGGGAACTATGAGAAGGTCTTGCTTTGCCTTCGCCAATCATTAAACCTTAAGGAGGAACTGAGCGATTGGAAAGGTGTTGCAGTTACTCGTTTTAATCTAGGCATAATAAATTCTAAACTCGATAATTATGCCGAGGCAAAAAGTTCATTCAAAGAATCGCTTACCATATCGTCTAGTATTGGCGACTCACTTGGTGTAATGGCTTGTTCTTTCGCCATAGCAAATATCTATTTACAGCAGAATAACGTAGATTCTGCCATGGTTTACATAAAAAATAGCAATACCTACAAATGCCTTAAAGCAACACAGGACGATGATAATCGCTACACATTTCTGCTAGCAAGTTCGCTTATAAAGAGTGGCAATTGGGATAGCGCCGACTCTCTTGTAAAAAGGGTTGAGCGGTACTGGTTAGCAAAGGACGATTTTTCCAATTTGGCCGAGCTATACCTTGTTCTTGCCGATTTCCATATGGAGTCTAACGCTACCCAAGCCGATCGATATTTAGCGCTTGCTGTATCTGCAGCAAGTAAGTCAGCCGATGCGCGTATGCTGGCACAGGCTCACCAAAAGTTCTCTGCCTTTTATGAACAAAGGGGGAACTTTAAAATGGCCTATAAGCATTACGTACAGGCAAATCAAATTAACGATTCCATTAAGGACACGCAGCTTAAGAATTCATTTGCCGAGTATCAGATTCTTTACCGGTTAGAGCAAAAGGAATCGGAAAACTACTTGTTAAGGCAAAACAAGGAAATTAACGATATGCGATTTAAGTCGCAGAGGTACTGGTATGTACTTATTGTGGTAATTGCCATTGTAGCGCTTGTATTTGCTTTGCTAATCTACCTGCTATACCGCTCAAAGACTAAAGCAAATGCAAATTTGGTGGAGCTAAACAGGAGCCTCGAAGCCAGAGTAGAAACAAGAACCAAGGACTTAAAAGAGGCCCTTTCTGTAGCAGAGGAGGCAAACAGCCTAAAAAATGCTTTCCTAGCAAATATTAGCCACGAGATTCGTACCCCTTTGAATGGGATTATGGGCTTCTCTTCGCTGCTTAGCAACGAAATTCCGGAGAATAGCCCATTCCAGCGCTATATTGATGAGATTAATAACAGTAGCAACAGGCTTATGCACCTATTGAACAACTTGGTTGACATAAGCAGAGCCGAGTCCAACAATATTCGACTTAGGATACTTCCCTGCGAGATTAATGGTGCCATTGAGAGTGCTATTGAGCAGAATAAGCTCGATTTACAGCAAAAGGGAATTGTTGTTGAGTCAAACTTGGCCTCACTACCAACAATTATGGCCGATCCCGAGAACTTAACCCGTGTTCTTTTTATCGTGATAAACAATGCAATTAAGTACAGTGGTAAGGAGCCTATTGTTGTATCCTCAGTGTTTGATGAGGAGCAGGGCGTTGTTCGAATTGAGGTTGAGGATAAGGGTATTGGCATTGATGCCGACTACTTGCCCTTTATCTTTGAACCTTTTAGGCAGGAGAGCTTTGGTTTAAGTAGATCCTACCAAGGTGCTGGATTGGGGCTTCCCTTAGCAAAGCGGCTACTTCACCTTATGGGTGGAAAAATTGAGGTTATTTCCCGGAAAGGAATTGGCACTAGGGTGATTATATCATTCCTGATTAAGCGTAACGAGTCGGCTTTAGAGGTTCAAAAGCAAGCAAAGAGGGCTTCTAGTGCTGGTAGGTCGCAAAAGGGGGTTAAACCAAAGGTGCTCATAGTAGAGCCTAATGCTTATACTCGGTTCTACCTACAGAACTTACTGGTTAACTATGCCGAGGTAACCGTTGCTAGAGATGGTAATGCTGCCTTGAGCATACTTGCAAACTCCGCAACATACGGAAAACCGTTTGCTCTTATAGTTCTTGATAATAGAATGCCCCAGCCCTGGAGTATAGAAACACTTATAAAGGAGGTTAATCAGCGATGGCCCGAGTACAAAAGCAAAGCATTTTGTGCTCAGCTAAACGAGGGAGAAACGGCAAATATCGATCTGCTTAAAGCTGCAGGGTGTAATCATGTAGTAAATAAGCCCATAAGTAAGGAGAAGCTGTTTCACCTTTTGCATACATGGCGAAACAGCAAAATGTAGTAGGAACTGTGGCTATCGGTTATTGGCACAAACCTCTTCTATTAACCTAAGTACCTTATCTACAGAGTAGGGTTTGGTCATTAGCTGGTCGAACCCTGCATCCTTAAAATCGTCGAAAAAGGTTGCTGGATTATGAGCTGTTAGTGCAATAATGGGGATTTTATTCTTTGGTGCAGGAAAGTTATTCCTAATGTATTTTGTGGTTTCTAGCCCGTTCATTACTGGCATTTCAATATCCATTAGAATGGCATCAAACTCCTGTTGGCTTAGCTTATCTATCGCCTCTTTCCCATTTTGCGCCTCAACATAAAAATCGCAAACCTTTTTTACAATTTCAGTTAAAAGGAATCGATTCACAAAAATGTCATCAACAATCAAGAGCCTAAATTTTCTATCCATAAGGAGAGGTGTAAAAAGAATTAACCTAATCGGCTTAGGGTGTTAATAATTTTGGGACTAGTAATGGTTATTTGATTTCGATCCATCTCAATAATCTTATCGTGCTTAAACTCCGACATGGTTCTAATTAGGCTTTCCTTAGTTGTTCCAGCCAGTTCTGCCAGTTCCTGCCGTGTTAAAGGGAACGAGAAGGTGTTAGAGTGGTATATTTCCTCCGCAAAGTAAAGAATAATATCGGCAACTCTACCAGGCAGCTGCTTGTATAAAAGGCTGGATACCCTAAATAGATCGGAGATATTATCCGTGCTCAGCTGCTGTATTATGCTGGCTGCAAACTCTCCGTTCGTTTTAATTAGCTGCATAAAGCACTCTGGGTCAATGGAAAGGATTGTTGTTGGTTCCAGTACCGAAGCGGAGTAGTGGTAAACCTCACCGCTAAAAATGGATGAAAGGCCAATGAACGCTCCCCCTTTGTCAATTCTCAGTAGTAGGTTTTTCCCTTTTCTCATTTCTCTAGACACTTTCACTAACCCAGAATAGATGTACAAAACGTGCGAGGTTCTGGCGTTTTGCTTAATGATTGTATCGCGTCTTGAGTATTCAACAAGTGTAGAGTTGCCCAGCAAAAGTTCCTTTTCCTCTTGGCTTAATAACGAGGAAAAAAGTACATTATCTAGCATATCACTTTCATTTGCAAGTACATTAGGCTGCTCCATACACAATAGTTTTAGGCTTTATTGGTTCCCTAAAATAGGAAAAGCTGATGAAAAAGTGATCTAAATCACCACTTTTTAGTAAGCAAACTCACTAAAAATGTTTTGCTATAAGAAAAATGTCTATGTACTTTTGAGAAAAAGTGATTCTTATGGCCAAATCAGAAAAAAAGATTCTCATTGTTGATGATTCTACAACAAATCAAGTTCTCCTAGAAGCAATACTCGAAGAGGAGGGCTACAGCGCTCAAACCGCATTTGGTGCAGTAGAGGCGTTAAAATTAATGGAAAAAAATCAATTCGATTTAGTTCTTCTAGATTTACTAATGCCTCAGGTGAGTGGTTTTGACTTCCTGAAAAAGATTAAGGAGAACTCGGCATTTGCCAATGTTCCTGTAGTTGTAGTTTCTGCCGTTGGCTCTCCAGAGAACGAGGAACTGGTTAAATCGTTAGGGGCTAGAAGTTTGTTTAGCAAACCCATAGATATCCCGCTATTCCTGGAGGAAATAAAAACCGTATTAGCATAGCTATGTTAACATTTTACTATCCATACTGTACCGATGGTAATGTTGTGAGCATAATAGTTTACTATGTCCGGGTTAAACGTTACACCGGAAAAATCTAATTTGATTAAATGGCGAAAGAGGAGAATAAAATAGGCGTAAATTCAGATTTTTCGGTGAAAGAGATCTCTTCACTTTTCCGGAGGATTGATGAGCAGATTATTGAGCTACACAAATGCTCTTCTGATGATTTTCTTGGGTTGAACGGAGACTTTAAATCTTGTTACAAAAAGGCTAAAACCATTTCCGATAACGCCAAGGAAATTTTTGAGACCCTCTCGGAAACGGAGCACTCAAAGTTGCTATCGGAGCTCAAAAACTTGTATAAGGATATCAAGAGCACTCGGAACCTTTTTGCGGAAAGCATTTCTAGGTGTTCAGATAACCTTAAGGGAATGGTGGCTCTTTTCGATCAGCTGTTTATTCCCGTTAAGAACCTGAATCAGGATTTAATGACCCTTAAGTTTCTGCTTGCAAATATTAAGGTTTCAGGTTCCGATCCAAGCCGACAGGTTACCGAAGAGTATAATTCAGCCCTCAATCTTCTGAATGGGGTTATTAACACCCTGAAAATTTCGAGTTTCCAAATAGAGAATAGCATTGGAGCCCTTAGTAAAGAGGTGCGGGATGCTTACGACTCATTGTCGGCTCTCCAATCGCGTAACCTTGGCGAGATTGATGTTATACTGGATCAAATTCACTATGGAATAATACTGTTTGCCGAAAAGCATGAGGAGGCCATTATGCTAATACCCGAGCTAACGGCTAAAACAGAAAGTAGCTCAGGCAATATTGCAGAGATTATTACCAATTTGCAGTATCAGGATATCATTCGCCAAAAGATGGAGCATATTCAGGCAACGCATAGGCGAATAATTGAAGGGCTTGAGGCATTTGATTCTGGTAACGACAAATCCGACGATGTAGCCAGGTTGTACTCCCAAATTAGAGAGATTGCTGGCTTACAGGCAGCACAACTTGTTTATGCAAATAAGGAGTACCAGTCTGCAATAGAGGTAATTACCCAGCGTTTTCAGGCCATTGGGAGCGATATGGTAAGCATCTCCGATATGTGTAACCGAATAAGCGCATCGCAGGAAAATACCGATGAGCTCCACCTTGTGAATGTTCTGAACAACCTGGAGAATGCCGCTTCTGTTTTATCCTCATTTGTTAGCAGAATACAAGATTTCTCATACTCTGTTACTATAATTGAACGGGCAAATACATCGGCATGCGACGAGATTTCTCGCTTTAACCAGAACATTGAAGACCTAGTTTCCCATTTTCAGCCAACAAGCGTACATTTTAACCAAATAGTGTCCCTGTCGCCCGATAAGGAAATGGCGCTGCAGCAAACCCATTCAATACTGAATGGTATAAAGAAGAACCATACCGTTATTTCCTCTTTTTATAGCTCTATTTGTAATGCTGCAAGCAGCCTTTGTTCAAACGATGAGCACTTTAGAAAGGCTAGTGGTCCGCAAAGCTACTTTACTCAAGTTGTTGAGAGTACAAACAGTATTATGGTTGTGCTAAAGAGCAAGAACGACCGAATAAAGTTCACCCTAAACCAAACGCTGGAGCTAGGGCAAAGTGTAACGCAGGAGGTATCCTCGGCAATAAGTAAAATAAAGTACTACGACTTTTTTGAGAAGGTTATTGTTGAGATAATTGGAGAACTTAATAAGGTGTACAACCAGCTACAGGGAACTTCTAGCGACAAAAAGAGCGCTGAGGAGCTGGATTCTATTAAGCAGCTCTATACAATGGCTAGTGAACATGAGATTCACCAAAAAGTAGTTGAATCCGATGGTGATGTTGACCTTTTTGATGATGGCTCCACAAATAATGATAAACAGCAAGACGATGTTGAACTCTTTTAACCCTAAAGCCCCAAGAAACCATGATAAAGAGTAAAAAAGCTACACTAAAAGTTTCACCCTCTAAAACAAAGGGGAGTTCATCGGCAACCCTTATGCTACAGGGTGACTTGTCTTTGGATCAGATAGTATCTATTAAAGACTTTCTTTTAGAAAATGTGACAAAGTACAAGGAGCTATCGGTAAAGATTAATAATGTTGAAGCCATCGATTTAGGTACCATTCAGCTTATTGTTTCTTTGAAACGCTCAGCAGCCGAACAGGGCAAAAAGGTAGAAACCGAGTTTAAGCTAAGTAGCGAACAGGCTCTGCTCTTTTCTCGATCTGGATTTGAAAACCTAGTCATAACGAAATAGTAAAACCCATTAGCCAACAAACAAATATTGCATATTATGGCCAAAACAATCCTCATAGTTGACGACTCGGAAAGTATTAGGGAAGTGGTTAGCTTTACCCTTGAAAATGAGGGGTATAACGTACTCGTTGCCGTTGATGGTAAAGATGCGCTACGCTTTTTGAATGGAACACCCATCGATTTAATAATTACCGACCTACATATGCCAGAAATGGATGGTATTGCATTAATAAAGGAGGTAAGAAAAATGGACGCTTACCAGCGTGTTCCCATTCTATTCCTAACAACTGAGTCGCAGGCTGCAAAAAAAATGGAGGCAAAGGAGGCTGGTGCCACAGGGTGGATTATTAAGCCCTTTGTTCCTGCTAAGCTAATTGCCGCTCTTAATAAAGTGCTAAGGTAATGGATAACTTTAAAAAGAAATTCATAGAGGAGGCTACAGATCTTATTGAAGGTCTTGAAAAGTCTCTGCTCGCGCTGGAAGAGAATCCCGACGATCCAACCCTCATTCAGCAGGTGTTCAGGGTCATGCACACTCTTAAAGGTAATAGCGGCATGTTTGGCTTTGATCTAATAGACCGCTTTACTCACGATTTGGAAACCGTTTACGACCTTATTCGCAATGGAAGCCTAAGGGTTAATCGGCAGGTGCTTGATGTAACTCTTGCCGCGGTAGATCATCTAAAACTACTGCTTAACGAAGATAACTATTCCGATAAGGAGTTTATACATACACACGAGCAGCTTACAAAACGAGTAGCGTCTCTTATAGATGGTTCTCATCCTGCCGAGCAAACAAGCAATGCCTACAGGTCTAACGAGTCTGCCGTAGGAGAGTGCACTTACTACATCCTTTTTGAGCCTCGTAAGGAGATATTTGCCAACGGTACCAATCCATTATACCTAATTGATGAGGTTGCGTCGTTAGGCAACAGCTTGGTATTTGCACACGTTAATAGAGTTCCAAACCTTAAGGATATTAATCCTGAGAGCTGCTATACATACTGGGAGATTATTCTGGTAACCAAAGAGGGAACAAATGCCATAAACGATGTATTCATTTTTGTTGAGGATGAGTCCAGCCTAGATATTCAGAAGCTTGCAGATTTGAACCTTCTTGAGGATCCAACATTTGTTGCTGAATCTAAGCGTATTGCCGCCGAAAAAGAGGATATTGGCTATAACATGCTACAGTCGTTGGCCGAAAAAGCAATAAAGCAGCAGCAGCAAAAACAGGCCGACATTATTAAACGTGAGAAGATTACCGTAAAGGATACTACCATCTCTAGCATTAGGGTATCGTCGGAAAAGCTTGATATTTTAATGAACCTTGTTTCGGAGCTTGTTACTACCCAGGCACGGTTAAGCCTTTTTGCAGAACAGAATACCATTGCAGGATTAACCGCCATTGCAGAGAACGTTCAAAAGCTATCGCGTCAGCTTCGCGATACGGCATTTAGCATAGTACTTATTCCCATTGAGAATATGCTAACCCGTTTCCAACGCTTAGTTCGCGATTTGTCCAATGAGCTGCGCAAAGATGTTGTGTTTATTACCGAGGGTTCCGATACTGAACTGGATAAAACCATTATAGAGAGCCTTGCCGACCCATTAATGCACATCCTACGCAACAGCCTCGATCATGGTATTGAGGATGCCGAGGTGCGTCAGAAAATGGGTAAACCACGACAAGGGAAAATCACCCTAAAGGCATTTTACTCTGGAGCCAATGTGCTAATTCAGGTTAGCGACGATGGCGCGGGTATTGACCCCGAGCTCATTCGCGAGAAGGCCATTGCAAAGGGTATTATTACAGCCGATAGGAAGTTGTCGCACAGAGAGACTCTTGATTTGGTTTTTCTTCCAGGATTCTCTACTGCCAAAAAGGTAACCGATGTATCGGGTAGAGGAGTTGGAATGGATGTAGTGCGCCGTAAAATCGCCGATATACGCGGAGAGGTAGAGATTGACTCGGAAAAAGGTGTTGGCACAACAATAACCATTAAGCTACCACTAACCCTATCCATTATAGATGGACTACTGGTTAAAATAGACGATACGCACTACGTAATTCCTCTGTCGGCTATAGATAAGATTTATGCTGTTCCAACAAAGGAAATCTACGAGAAGTACAACAATGTGGTTATTCTTGACGGCCGCCAAATATCGTTCTTCAATCTGCGCCAAGAGTTTAATGTTGGCTCAGTAGATAGCGAGTTTATGCAGGTAGTTGTAGTTAACTATGAAGAGAAGCGCGTTGGTTTAGTTGTTGACCATGTTGTGGGTGAGTACCAAGCGGTGCTTAAACCTCTTGGCAAACACTATAAGAGCCAAGAAATGGTTTCTGGTGCTACAATTTTGGGCGATGGTACTGTTGCGCTGGTTGTGGATACAAACAAGATAATCAAGCAATTTGCAAATAAAGAAGTTAAAACTAGTAAATAACTAATTGGGTTAAAAACAGGAGGAAGACTATGAATCAGGAAAATTTATCGAGAATAAACTCCTACCTATCGTTTAAGTTAGGAGAAGAAGAATTTGCTGCACATGTAGGTAAAGTTCTTAATATTTTGGAAATGACAAAAATAACAGAGGTTCCTAAGGCTCCCGAGTACATGAAGGGCGTTATTAATCTAAGAGGGACTGTACTTCCTGTTATTGATACCCGCATCAAATTTGGAATGTCTCCAACCGTTTATACAACAAACACCTGTATCATTGTTCTTGATATTGAGATGGATGGGGAGTCGATTCATGTAGGTGCGCTAGTTGATTCCGTTCAAGCCGTTCTTGA
>DHVO01000162.1:0-7153 GCA_002412705.1 Bacteroidales bacterium UBA5206
ACAGATTTAACGAATTAGCACAAAAGGAAAACTTCCCCTACTTCTTCATATTCCTCACATTCCTTCAATTGGTGACATGTTACTGGTTACATGGAACACAGATAACGCAGGTTTTACGAATTAGCACAGAAGGAAAACTTCCTCTACTTCTTCAAATTCCTCACATTCCTTCAATCGGCGACATGTTACTGGTTACATTGAACACAGATAACACAGGTTATACGAATTAGCACAGATGGAAAACTTCCTCTACTTCTTCAAATTCCTCACATTCCTTCAATTCTTGACTCCCGCTAACTTCCGATTCTTCCCAAACTTCCTACTACTTCCCCTATTCGCTCTAGCCCCTTACTGCTATGCAGATAATTTTCTCAACCTTGCCCTTGGCGTTGGTTACTGGCGAGTAGGTTTCGGATAGGGCAACCTTCTTGCTCTTGAAGTTTCGCTGGCGAACAACGCCATTACGAAGGTCGTTCCAGAACTCGTTCTGCTGCTCAGGACTTTCGCCCATGCCAAAAATCTCCGATTGGTGCTTACCCACTATATCGGTAACATTAAGGCCTAGGATGTTAACCATTTGGTCGTTCACTAGGCTGATAAAGCCATCGGGGGTGTAGTGTACAACGTAAGTTGTTGCATCAATAGCCTTAACAAGCGCTTTGTACTCGCCTTGTGTACTGTCGATTTTCTTCTGTAGCTCCATGGCCTCGTTGGCACGTTGGTTGGCTTCCATCTCGGCCTTTTTAAGGTCGGTAACAATTTTGCTAATACCCCAAACACCAATAACGTTACCAAAAGCATCAAACAGAGGCATCTTGGTTGTTGAAACCCACTGCTCGCGACCATCGTCAAAGGTTTCTTTTACCACATGGTCAACAATTAGGGTTTGGCTTCTAATAATCTCTTGCTCCTCGTTAAAGGCCTTGTCTGCATGCTCCCTTGAGTGGAAATCGAAGTCCGATTTACCAATTAAATCCTCAGGTGTTTCAGCGTGGAACAGCTTAACCATTGATGAGCTTATTCTTAGGAAGCGGCTGTTCTCATCCTTAAAGTAAACAAAGTCGGGGATGTTAAACATTAGTGCATCAAGCAGCGCTTTTTCTTGGCTAAGGCTTTCCTGTATTTGTTCCTGCTCATGCCTTTTCCTGTCCATCTCCTCTTGGGTGGCTTGTAGCTCCTCCATGTTCTGGCGCATCTCCTCTTCCTGAGCGGCCATCTCCTCGGCTTGTTGCTGCGATTTGGCAAGCAGCTCAGCAGTTCTGATGTTTATTTTTACTGAGCTTAGCGTTGATGCTATGCTGGCAGCAACCTTCTCTATAAACTCAATTTGGTACTTCTCTATAACGGTGAACGATGCAATCTCCATTACGCCAAGAATATCATCGTTTATCTTAAGCGGAACTAGAAGTAGGCAGCGTGGGTTCTCTTTTCCTAAACCAGATGTTATGTTGATATAGTTCTTAGGAAGTTCGGTCATGAAAATGGTTTTACCCTCTTGGAAGCATCTGCCCACAAGGCCTTCGCCTGGGATGATATTCTTCTCAAGGAACTTGCGCCTGTCGAATGCGTAGCAGGCGGTCATTTCAAGTTTGGTGTCTTCACCCTCTAGCTTATTCTCAACAAATAGTCCACCCTGATTGGCGTTAACATAGTTAACAAGGTTCTGGATTATGCTGTACGATAGCTCTTCAAGGTTGTCGTTGTTCTGGCGTAGAATATCACCAAACATGGCCATACCATGGGTAGCCCATTTCTGCTTCTCCTCTTCCTCTTTACGCTCCAGTTCTTGCTGACGGGCTTGCTTAAGGCTTTTTTGCATCTCAAGAAGCGATATGCCAAGAATATCCTTATCCCCTAGTAGGTTGAACTCGGCATCGAGGTTGCCTTTGCCAATTTCGCGGGCAAAGCTCTCTGTTGAGTTAAGGCCATCTATTAGCTTATTTACCGAGTTGGCCATGCTTTCTAGCTCATCGCCTGTTGTAATGGTGAGCTTCTTAGACTGGTCAATATCTCCTTGGGCTAGGTCGTTTAACAGGTTGGTTGTATCAATAATTGGACTTGTAATTGAGCCTGCAATTAGCCATAGCACATAGCCTAGCAGTACTATTCCAATTGCAGCAACCAGAATTCCCCACATAATGGTGCGCTGTGCCTCGGCTTTTATCTCCTCAATTGGGATAAGTAGCCCAATTGCCCATGGCATATTTGAGTTACCAAGCGATATGGGTTCAATAAGCACATCGTACTCAACACCATTTATCTCGCTGTAGAAGTTGACTCCGGTTCCCCTCTTGATTTTGTTCTGAATAAGCTGCTCGGCTTCCAGCTGTGGGTAAACATGACCAAATAGCTGGTTAACAAAGGCAGGGTTGGTATGTGCAATAATGGTGGCGTTGTTTGATAGTAGAAACGCAATGGTGTTTTTGTAAGGCTGAACCTGCTCTATGTTTTTTTGAAACTTTGTTAGCTCAATGTCAACACCGGCAAGACCAACAAACTGGCCGTTTCGTTGAACTGGTACGCAAACGCTAGTTCCCAAGAGTTCGGTGTTACCATCAAGGGTAAAAGTGTATGGGTCTAGTACAATCTCACTGTTAAGCGCTTTTGCAATTTGATATCCGCTACCAATAACATCGCCAGTAAGGTTTTTATCCTCCTCCGTAATAAGGGTTGTTCCGTGCTTTATGAATGCCGAAACCGATCGCCTGCCATATGTTTTGGTGTAGTTGGGTTTGTACGCAAAGTACTCTAGGCTTGTCCAAACCGATACGTATCGGGGGTTCTTTTCTACTTGCGATTTGAGGATGTTATAAAAAATAGAGTCTCTAGTTAGAGTGTCGTAACGGTAGTACGTTTCGAATGATTGAGCAAGAGCACGGGAGAACCCTAGGTCTAACTCTATTTCGGCTTTTGCTGCATTGGCAACCTTTTCGGCATGCCCTTTTGCAATGCTAAGAGCATTATCAACAGCTAGCTTGCTTGTTTTAAATGATATAAAAGCACCAATTAGCGCAAAAACGCCAACAGTGGTTAGCAGTACCAAAACCAGAACCTTAGTTCTTATACGCAACTTGAAGAATCTATTCATTGATATTCAATTTTCAAGTGAAAACACCCAATTGCCTACACTTAGCCAAATCACCGTTAAAAATAAGAAATGTTTTTATATAGAGGGCATTTAGCGTGGTATTGTTATAGTTTTATGTTTTGTGCGGAACTTAATTCTTTGCTAAGCGGGGAGATTCTTGTTGGTTGGATACAAAAAAAGCATCCTTCCCTTTGCAGAGAAGGATGCTTGAAGAGCTAATTCAGGGAACTACTCCTTAACAATCTTTTTCACAACTTTTTTACCGTTGTTTAGAGTGATTGTTACAAGGTAAATACCTGGTTTTAGAGTTGGTGTTTCAATTACTCGCTCTGGGCTACCATTGTGGTAAACAATAATAACTACCTGTCCAATTAGATTGGAAACGGTAATCTTACCAATCTCGGAGGCGTTGTTAATGGTAAATCGGCTTGCCACAGGATTTGGGTAAATTCCAATGCTATTAACTAGATTATTATCAATGCCCGTAGCAATTAGCGATATGGCAACCGAATTGTTCTCGTTGGCAATAGTTACTTCACCCGTAACCTCTGTAAATCCATCGGCGTTTATGCTGTATGCGTAGGTGCCGTTTGGTAAGTTTACGATTACGCTACCATTGGCGTTTGTAGTGTGCGACTCTCCGTTTACTAGTACAACCGCGTTACTTACGGCTCCGTCTTTAGATTCCACTACAAAAGTTAGGCTGTACAGATTTTCGGCAAACTGAACAGAGATAGTGTGGTTTGCGGTTACATTAGTGAACTGGTACTCACTAATTGCTCCCATATTAGCCCCATCAACCATAACTTCTGCAATGTGGTAACCGTTATCGGCTTCAAAAGAGAATAGCTTGTTGCCATTGTAGGGTACCGTTACATCGCCGCTTGGAGTAATTGTTCCATTGCTGCCTGCCAATGCCGATATGGTAAACGTAATTTGGGTAAGTTCAACGTTTAATGAAACATCAGCGTTGGTAACAGTGGTTGTTCCTGTTGCGGTTTGGTATCCCTCCTTCTCGATGCTGTAGCTGTAGGTTCCTGCTAAAACATTTGTGTAAACAGCAACACCATTGCTATTTGTTGTTGCACTTCCCAGCTCTTGTATGCTAATAGTGGCATCGCTAACTGGTGTACTTGTGCTTGTTACTGTAAAGGAAATATCATAGGTAGGAACCTCAAGAGAGGTAAGGGTTACGGAAATGGCCTTATCCGAATCAACAATTACACTACCTGTTCGCTCATAGTACCCAGCAAGAGTTACAGTGTAGCTGTATGTACCAGGTGTTAGGTTGGTAAATTCTGCAACACCTAGAGCGTTGGTCTGTAGTGAAATAGTTTGGTTAAGGGTTACCGTTGCGCCGCTAAGGTTTTCGGTTTGGTTAGCTACTGTAACGGTTAGGTTATAGGTAATAAGTGCTAACGATACATTCTCTGTAACATCCTGATTGGTTACGCTAACGGTTCCATTACTTGTAGTGTAACCTGCTTTTGATACGGTGTACTCTATGTTAGATGCTGGTACCACGTTTTGGATTGTGGCAACCCCTTCGGCGTTAGTGTAAGCTACAGGGTATCCTGCTAGCGTTACTTCGGCGTTTTCAACGAGTGTAGAGCCATCGGTAACAGTAAAGCTAACGGAATAGGTAAGTAAATCTAGACTTTCGTTAACAGAAACATCAGCGTTGCTAACCGATACATTACCCTCCTTTGTGCTATAGCCTGTTTTGCTTATGGTATAAAGCATTTCGGCCGCTGGCGATACGTTGTTTACAGTGGCAACACCCTCTGCATTTGTTGTAACTGAAGGATATCCAGTGATGGTAACACTAGCATTTTCAATAGGGTTAGTTCCGTTAGTAACATTGAATGTAACGTTGTAGGTTGTTACTCCCAATATGTTGTTAACCGTTACATCGCCTGTTGTTACAGATACAGTTCCGTTTATTGAGTTAAATCCACTCTTGGTAATGGTGTATGCTATATTGCTTGCTGGAACAACGTTTGTTATTAAGGCAGAGCCCTGTTCGTTTGTATAAACAGTTTCGTGACCAGTAAGAACAACTGCAGCACCTTGAACAGGATTACTACCATCGGTTACATTGAATGTTACCGAGTAGGTAATTTGGTTTAGCGTTACATTAACATCTACGTTCTGATTGGTAACTACCACATTTCCAGTATGGGTATGGTAACCAGTATGTTCAACTTGGAAGCTAATGCTGTTTGAAACTGATACATTGGCTATAGTTACCACTCCTTCGCTGTTTGTTGTAGCTGGTTCATATCCAGTTAGGGTTACTGTGGATCCAACCATTGGTACAGCTCCATTGGTAACGTTAAAGGTAACATCAAAGCGCTGGCGAACTACATTAATGCTAAACTGTAGCGGAGTTACGTCTATACCATCCGACACTGAGATGGTTACATCAAAATTGCCATAAGCAGCAGGCGTACCAACTAGGCTAGCAGTTCCATCGCCATTATCGGTAAGGCTTAACCAGCTAGGCACATTGTCGGCAGTAAATGAAATGGCGTCACCATCGGCATCGGTTGCCTCTATTGTGTATGAGTACTCGGCGTCTTGGTTTACCGATTCAACATTTGCCGATGTAATAGCGGGTGCGCTGTTATCGGTTACAGTAATTTCAAAGGTTTGATCAACCGATGCGGTTCCATCGTTTACGCTAATAGTAACGTTGTAGTTGGCAACTTGGCTTGGAGTACCCGTAATAGTTGCAGTTCCATTACCATTATCGGTTAAAACCAAGGTTTCTGGTAACCCTGTAGCGGTAAAGGTTAGCGCATCGTTGTCGGTATCGGTAGCCGAAACGTTGTATGTGTACACATGTCCACGCTTAGCCTCGGTAACCGCTGTTGAGGTGAACTCAGGAGCGGTATTAACGAATAGCGCAGGGCCTGTAACAAGATCGATATAAATAGCTTTATAATCAACAGTAGTTGATGGTACAAATGCGATGTAGCAGTTTTGTCCAGCAATCTCGCTTAGATCAACTTCGTGTTGCACATATGATGAGGTGCTAACTTGTACAGCAGATCCTATTGCGTTCCATGTACCATTGATATCGGTAGCATACATTATATTTAGTGCAGGGAAAGGTGTTGTTGCCGTTGTTTTGGTAAAGAAGGTTAGCTTATCGCCACTTTCAACAGCAAGTTTTGGGGTAATTAGCTTGTTTGGCTTTGTTATCTCAGCCGATATGTAAGCACAACCATCTCCCTCGTAAGCAGCATTTAACCAAGTTGCTTGCGACCATCCAGTTCCTTTTGTCCATGCCGAAGCGTAAGGGCTACCGTTAAAGTCCTCAATTAGACTTCCCTCTTTTAGTGCTGTTCCCAATAGGGTTACATCTACCGCTGGGTTAGTACCGTTGTGATTGATGCTTAGTGTAGCCTCCTTACTTCCTTCCGATGCGGGAGTGAATAGAATCTCCAGAGTTGCACTTTCACCCGATGCAATAGATAGAGGTAGTACAGTTGCTCCAAGGTTGAACTCGCTGGCATTTGTTCCACTAAATGTTAGGTCGGCTTGTTTTACCTCAAGAATTCCTGCTCCTTGATTTAGTATGGTGAACTGTTTGCTAGAAGTATTAGCTGCTGCCACCATTCCAAAGTTGTAGCTTGTTGGATCTACGCCAAGTACTGGCTGGGTAGGTAAGGCTTCCCAAACAACATCATCAATGTAAATGTATGGGTTGGCTGAACCTGCTGGGGTTTTAAATGCCAAGTAGGTGTCGCTTCCTGCATACGAGGAGAAGTCAACAGTGTACTCTGCGTATGTGGTGGTTAAATCAACAAGTTTAAGTTCTGTATAGGTTGCTGAGTTTGATGGATCTGTCATGGTTCCAACAGATATTTTAACGGCAGCAGCACTGGCTCTTGACCAGAACCTTAACCTGTTTAGGGTTATGTTTGCTACAGCTGGGGTTGCAGTGTAAGCGTAATCGCTACCCCACTTGCTCATTTCAAGCGCATTGGCACCAGAGTGCTGGTTTGCTGCAACCACATAGGCTCCAGCCCAACCAGTAGTAGTTACAATCCATCCTTT